>JAYWCR010000242.1:0-2795 GCA_043780395.1 Sphingobacteriales bacterium | reverse complement strand
CTATCTACCCTGTGCTTTTTGCTATAAGTTTCTGTCATCTGCTGAATGATACGGTTCAGTCCCTGGTGCCAGCTATCTATCCGATTTTGAAAAGCAGCTTCAGCCTGAACTTTACACAGATAGGGTTTATTACCCTGGGGTTTCAGCTTTGTGCGTCCTTATTTCAGCCTTTTGTAGGTCTGTACAGCGACCGCAACCCAAAGCCTTTTGCCCTGATTGCAGGGATGGTCTTCACCTTTTCCGGACTGGTGGCCCTGGGCCTTGCTCCGGCCTTTGGCTGGATCTTGCTTGCAGTTTGCCTGATGGGTATAGGTTCAGCGATCTTTCACCCTGAAGCTTCCCGCATTGCACATATGTCAGCAGGAGGGCAGCGCGGACTCGCCCAGTCAGTGTTTCAGCTTGGCGGTAACTCAGGTACTTCCCTGGGCCCTTTAATGGCATCGTTTATTATTGTACCCCTGGGTCAGCATGGTTTGCTTCTGTTTATTGCCATACCCCTGGTTGCCATGGGCTTTCAGTATTTTCTGGGGAAATGGTATATATCTCATAAAGCCCTTGCAGCAAAGAAAGGGATCCCTGTGAAGAAGCAGGGGCTGCCACTGCCTTTGCCAAAGGTGATCGGCTCGATCAGCATCTTGCTGGTGCTGGTCTTCTCCAAGTATTTTTATCTGGCAAGCCTGAGCAGTTATTATACCTTCTACCTGATCCAGAAATTTCACCTTACCATTGCCCAGTCGCAACTCTATCTTTTTCTCTTCCTGATCTCATCTGCCGCAGGCACCATTCTGGGAGGGCCAATAGGAGATCGCTACGGCCGTAAATATGTGATCTGGGTTTCTATACTTGGAGTTGCGCCCTTTTCGCTGCTCCTGCCTCATGTGCCCCTTTTCTGGTGTGCAGTACTGACCGTTCCCATAGGTATGATCCTGTCATCAGCCTTTTCAGCCATTCTGGTCTATGCCCAGGATCTTATTCCTGGTAAAGTGGGTTTGGTATCGGGCCTGTTTTTTGGCTTTGCTTTTGGAATGGGAGGAATTGGTTCTGCCCTGATGGGTGTATTGGCAGATCATAAAGGAATAGAATATGTATTTCTGCTAAGTTCTTTTCTGCCCCTGATCGGTATTGTGGCCTGCTTTCTGCCCGATGAGCGGAAACTTCATAAAGCTGCCTGATTAAGATTCGTGGTAGCTAACCGGGATCAATTCATCGAGTTCAGCATCCGTAAACATTCTGGAGCGGATCAGAAACCTGTAGCCGGTAGGTGTTTCCAGCGAAAAGCCCCCACCCATACCTTTTGTAATGTCAACGGTGAGTTGGGTATGTTTCCAGTATTCAAACTGATCTTTGCTCATCCAGAATTCACAGCCCTGAACAGAACCAAGCTTTACATCCGAGCCACCCAGCCTGAATTCACCTTTTTCAAAACACATAGGAGAGGAGCCATCACAGCAGCCTCCACTCTGATGGAACATCAGCTCACCTGACCGCGCCTTTAACTGATTTACCAACTCTGCCGCAGCAGGGGTGATCAACACTCTTTCGGTATACATCATATAACTCCAAAAAGGCCTGCAGGTCGTTTGACTGCAGGCCCGGTGTATTATTTTTTAGAAAAATCCTACTTTATTCTTATCGTAAGAAATAAGCATGTTCTTGGTCTGACGGTAATGACCCAGCATCATCTTATGATTTTCACGGCCAAAGCCTGATTTTTTATACCCGCCAAAAGGGGCATGAGCAGGGTAGGCATGATAATTATTTACCCAGACCCGGCCGGCCTGAATAGCACGCGGAACCTGATAGATCTCATGGGCATCCCTTGTCCATACACCCGAACCCAGGCCGTACAGCGTATCGTTGGCAATTTCTATCGCTTCTTCTGTGGTTTTAAAGGTGGTCACACAAACTACAGGTCCGAAGATCTCTTCCTGAAAGATCCGCATCTTGTTATGACCTTTGAAAATAGTAGGGTGAATATAATAGCCTCCTGAAAGCTCACCTTCAAGTTGATTGATCTCTCCACCGCAGAGTACCTCTGCACCCTCGTCCTTACCGATCTGTAAGTAAGACTGGACCTTCTCATACTGGTCATTGGAGGCCTGGGCGCCCATCATGGTAGAATCATCGAGGGGGTTTCCCATTTTTATAGCCTTTGTTCTTTCGACCACCCTTTTCATGAATTTATCATAGATCTTTTCGTGTACCAGGATCCTTGAAGGACAGGTGCAGATCTCACCCTGGTTAAGGGCAAACATCACAGCACCTTCCACGCATTTATCAAAGAATGCATCGTCTGCTTCCCCTACAGATTCAAGGAAGATGTTCGGTGATTTACCACCCAGTTCCATGGTAACCGGGATCAGATTTTCCGAGGCATACTGCATGATCAACCTGCCTGTGGTAGTTTCACCGGTAAAAGAAACCTTGTTTACCCTGGCTGAAGAAGCAAGGGGTTTGCCAGCCTCTGTTCCAAAGCCTGTAATGACATTCACCACACCCGGTGGCAGAATATCCTTGATCAGGTCCATCAATATCATGATCGAGGTAGGCGTCTGCTCTGCAGGTTTCATCACCACACAGTTGCCTGCTGCAAGGGCTGGGGCAAGTTTCCAGGTAGCCATGAGCAGCGGAAAGTTCCAGGGAATGATCTGACCGATCACACCAAGAGGCTCGCTCAGGGCAATGCTTACAGTAAGTTCATCATGCTCGGAGATTGCACTTTCTTCAGCACGGATCACACCGGCAAAATACCTGTAATGGTCAATGACCAGGGGAAGGTCTGCAAGGCGGCTTTC
>JAYWCR010000241.1:0-2706 GCA_043780395.1 Sphingobacteriales bacterium | reverse complement strand
CAGTGCTGACCTGGATGACTGGAAGCTCAGGCATAAAAGCAAGCTGAAGCTCAGGGTTTCCCGTTCACCGAAATTTATAAGAATAGAAAAGATTGAACCTCAGAATATAGATTTTTTAATCCATCGATAATGTTGAAGATTGGTATTACCGGAGGAATTGGAAGTGGTAAAACGGTAGTCTGTGCTCTATTCAGCCTTTTAGGCATCCCTGTCTTTAATTCTGACATGCAGGCAAGAATATTGATGAATGAAGATCCTGCAATAAAAGCAGGCCTGGTGCGCATCTTCGGGCCTCAGGCCCTGAATGGAGAGGCCAGTCCTGACAGAAAGCTGATTGCTTCAATGGTCTTTGAAAATAAGGAAAATCTGGAGTCCCTGAATGCCCTGATCCATCCGGCCGTATTCAGGGCGTTTGATACCTGGGTTACTGGTTTAAGCAATACTTTTCCTTACCTTATCAAGGAGGCGGCCATTATGTTTGAAAGTGGATCCTACCTTCAGAACGATCAGAATGTAACAGTTTTCTCATCGATTCGTACACGCCTTGGAAGGGTAAAGAAACGCGACCATCTCTCTGACCAGGAGATTATGGACCGGATGAACAGGCAGATGACAGAAGAAGAAAAAATGCGCCGTTCTGATTTTATTATTTATAATGATGAACAGCACTCTCTGATCAGGCAGGTCATGGATCTGGACAGGATTTTCAGGCAAAAAGCATTGGAGGCCACTGCATAAAGCCATGGAATGGCCTGGTATTTGAAATATTTGCTTGAGATCAAGCCATTAAATTACATTGAAACAGAATGGAACCCGAAAAGGAATTTGAACTGACAAAACCCTATGATATTTATCGTAAAACCCTGATTAATCTGGTATATACCCATAACTGGATGAACAGTACGATGAAAACTAATTTCGACCCCTTCAACCTGACTGTTCAGCAGTACAATATTTTACGGATCCTGCGCGGTCAGGGCGATGCTCCGGCAACTATAAATTTCCTGAAAGAAAGAATGCTTGATAAAATGTGTGATGCCTCCCGGATCGTGGAAAGGCTTGTGCAGAAAGAGCTGGTAATCAGAAAGGTAAATGAATTTGACCGCCGGGCCGTAGACATCTCTATCAGTCAGGCAGGTCTGGACCTGCTGGTCATTCTTGATGAGCAGGTAGTTCCCAGAGAGATACTGGGTGGAAGGCTCACCGATGAAGAACTCTTCCAGCTTAACAGCCTGCTTGTGCGGCTGAGAAGTTAGGATCAGTCAATGACCGGGTTTAAATTCCAGTATTTTCCGGCTTTAGCCATCAGGGTACCTATGCACCAGCCCAGAATGGCGCCTGCTGTGACATCAACCGGATAGTGTACACCCACATATACCTGGGCAAAGCAGATCAGAAATGCCCACGCAAAAGCCGCCGGTATGACCCATCTATACCTGGTTCCAAAAACTGCGATCAGAAAACCTGCAATGGCAAAATGATTCGAGGCATGGCTTGACACAAAGCTAAATCCATTACCACATGCTACCCGTTTGATAATTAGCCTTGCAAGGGAGAAATTGTTACAGGGCCTTGGGCGCTGTACCAGAATTTTAATGAGGTGCGCACTGATCAGGTCACTGAGGCCCACTGCTATCATAAGCAGAAGGATCAGATAAAGCCCTTTCAGCTTATATTTTATAAGACAAAAACTGATCAGAAATATATACAGGGGTATCCAGACCAGCTTCTCACGCAACCAGGGCATGATAAGATCAAAAAAAGGATTTCCAAGGGTATGATTTATAAAATAAAAAACCGTCCGATCCAGATGAACAAGGGTACTGAGCATTTTGCCTCTCTTAAATAGGCTCAAATATAGTTTCGATTATAGTACTTTTGGGGAAATCTTCAACATTGACACTTATAAAATCAATATCAGGAATCCGCGGAACTATCGGAGGTAAAGCAGGAAATGGCCTTAGCCCGATCGATGTCGTAAAATTTACTGCAGCCTTTGCTGCCTGGGCCCTGAAGCGTTCCGATAAGCACAGTATTGTCATCGGACGGGATGCCCGGATATCGGGTGAGATGGTTAAAAATCTTGTGACCGGTGCCTTACAGGGCATGGGGTATCATGTCATAGACCTGGGTCTTTCCACGACACCTACCGTTGAACTTGCTGTAGTGCAGGAAAATGCTGCCGGTGGCATCATCATTACTGCCAGCCATAACCCCGCAGAATGGAATGCTTTAAAGCTTCTGAACGCGTCAGGTGAATTTATTTCTTCAGATGACGGGCTGGAAATTCTTGATCTGGCAGAATCAGGGGAGATCAGCTTTGCCCCTGTAACAAGCCTGGGTACGGTAAGGCTTGATGAGAGCTATCTTCAGAAACATATTGATCAGATCCTGGCCCTGCCCCTGGTAGATGTAGAGGCGATCCGCAAAGCTAATTTCTCAATTGTGCTGGATGCCGTCAATTCGACAGGAGGCATCTTTATCCCTGCCCTGCTGAAGGCCCTGGGCGTAAAACAACTGGTCAAACTATTTTGTACCCCCAACGGACATTTCCCCCATAATCCAGAGCCTTTACCTGAAAATTTAACAGCCCTTTCTGAAGAAGTAGTTCGCGTGAAGGCAAGCCTGGGGGTGTCCGTAGATCCGGATGTAGACCGCCTTGTATTTGTCTGCGAAGACGGAAGTATGTTCGGCGAGGAATATACC
>JAYWCR010000240.1:0-13648 GCA_043780395.1 Sphingobacteriales bacterium | reverse complement strand
AAGATGTAGACTCTTTCTACAGAATTTAAACTGAATTCAGGCCAATACTTGTATACAAAGAATGTATTCTCGTATGCGCTATGTTTTTCTGCTCCCTTTTCTGCTTACACCCTTCTTAAGTTTTTCTCAGAATGCACCCGGAAAGATCTCCGGCCAGGTATTGGACCGGCAAACAAAAATTCCTGTTGATTTTGCCACCATTTCCATTTATAAAAGAGGAGGTGCTTCACCTTTTAACGGAATCAGCGCCGACCATGAGGGGAAGTTCAATCTTCAAAATATACCATTGGGTGAGTATACCCTGACAATAGACTTTCTGGGATACCAGCGAAAATCGCAGGATATAAGCCTGAATACAGCAAAGCCAGAATTATATTCCGGTAAGATCTTTATCAACCCTGTTCAGACAAAGCTTGCTGAGGTTACCGTTACTTCCAGTGTGGCAACCGTACAAAACCGTATCGATAAGCTTGTCTATAATCCGGCAAATGACCTGACCTCCCAGGGAGGGCTAGCCCTGGATGTGCTCCGGAAAGTTCCCCAGGTAACTGTGGATATTGATGGAAATGTAGAACTCCAGGGAAATACCAATATCCGGTTTCTGATCAATGGAAAGCCTTCCAGTATTTTTGGATCCAGCATTAATGATGCCCTGCAGTCTATACCGGCAAGTCAGATCAAGAACATTGAAGTTATTACTGTTCCAGGGGCAAAATACGATGCCCAGGGTACAGGGGGCATTATCAACATCGTCTTAAAAGACAATAAAGTGGAGGGTATTAACGGGAGTGTAAACCTTTCGGCAGGTACGCGTCTTGAAAACGGATCTTTCAACCTGAATGCAAAGAAGGGCAAACTTGGAGCAAATCTGTTTTTCAGCGGCAATGAGCAGCTCAACAGCACCACCCTTCTTTCTACTAACCGCTCTTCGTACAACGCTGTCAGGGATACTTTTACCAACCTCTACCAGAATGGCCGCAATTCTGTTATTCGGGGTGGTTATGAAGGAGGCCTCAACCTTACCTATTCAATAAGCCCCAGGGATGAGGTAACGGCCTCTCTTGGTCTGAACCATTTTGAAAATCATAATACGGGGTTCTCCGATCAGTTGCAAACGGTATCAGGTCAATCGTCTATATTAAATTCAGTGACCAGTTTACGCAATTCAGGCAGCAGTTTTAAGAACCTCTCCAAAGAAGTAAGCATTGCTTATAAAAAGACTTTTAAAAGGGAAGATGAGGAACTGGATTTTCTTTATTCTTCCAGTTATGGAAATAACAGGTCTACCTATTTCCAGCAGCAGAACTATCCGGCAAGCGGCCTTGAAACAGGCTCAAGAAGCAATAACCCCGGAACCGATCATGAGACCAATATTTCCCTGGATTATACAGACCCTGTTACGAAGCATTTTACGCTGGAAACCGGGGCTAAGCTCACCATTGAAAAGATCGGAGGCACCGTGCTGACAGATACTTTGTCTTCTTCCAGAACCTATCTGGCAAATGCAGGCCAGTCTTATGGGTTTAACTATAACCGTAAAGTACTTGCTGCCTATCTTTCAGCCACCTTTTCGGTGTTTGATAAATTTCTTGATATCAAATCTGGCCTGCGCTATGAGTATACCCTGACCAATGCCAATTTTTCAGGCGTCCATATCCCTGCCTTCAGTATCTATGCACCAACTTTGGTCTTTTCTCATAAATTTAATGAAAAAGACCTGGTCAAGGCAAGCTATACCTACCGCATTGAGCGCCCTGATTACGGAGATCTGAATCCTTTCTATAATATTTCCGATCCGCATAATATCAGTACCGGAAACCCGAATCTCCGGCCAGAAATTGGTCATAATTATGAACTGGGCTTTAACAGCACATTTGAAAAGGGCTCCTCTATTTATATTGCGGCTATTTATCGCCACAATACCCAGGATATTCAATCGTTCACCACCTTCTATCCATCCATAACGATCAATGGGGTAAAATATACAAATGTATCCCTGAATCAGCGCTACAATATCGGTTCCGAGGTAAGTACAGGTGTTAATCTCTATGGTTCGCTGCAGGTGACGCCTAAACTGAATTTGCGTTCAAATATGTTCTTTATTGACCGTATCACCAGCAACCCAGGCAGCCCCCAGGTCAGCGGCTTTGCCTACCGCATCAACCTGAATGGAAGCTATAAATTTGAGCATGACCTGGCCGCAGAATTTTTTCTGAATTACCGCTCCTCACAACGAACCATTCAGGGCAGAAATGCAGCATTTGCGAATTATAACCTGGCGATCCGAAAGCTGTTCCTGAATAAAAAAGCAAGCATCGGCCTTACAGCGTCTAATCCGTTCAATCATTATGTCAATCAGCAGCCCATTACCTCAGGACCTGATTTTTACCAGACAACCTTGCGCCAGGTGCCTTTCAGGTCTTTTGGTATCAGTTTATCTTATAAATTTGGAAAACTTGAATTTAAAGGATCAAAGGAGCATGACGACTCAAATGCTCCTGCACCTGCTGAAAATTGATATGAAATGATTGAAATAGGGATAGATAGTTTTGCTGCAGCCATCGTAAATAAAGATGCGCATACGGCCATTAACAATGCAGATTCAGTTGCACAGCTTCTTGAACGGATCATTCTGGCAGACGAGGCCGGTCTGGATATATTTGGTGTGGGTGAACACCATCGTGAAGAATTCCTGGATTCAGCACCTGCCATGATCCTGGCTGCTGCTGCAAGTCGTACCAAGCGTATAAAGCTCACGAGCGCGGTGACTGTACTGAGTGCTGCAGATCCGGTACGCGTATTTCAAAACTTTGCTACCCTGGATCTTATTTCCCGGGGCAGGGCTGAAATGGTAGTAGGAAGAGGATCGTTTTCCGAATCATTTCCCCTTTTTGGATTTAATTTCCAGGATTATGATGCCTTGTTTTCGGAGAAGCTGGAACTGCTCCTTGAAATCAGGCAGAACGAAGTAGTGAACTGGTCGGGGAAATTCAGACCTGCACTCCACAACCAGGCTATCTATCCAAGACCGGTTCAGCCTGCACTACCAATCTGGGTAGGTGTAGGTGGTACACCAGAATCATTCGTTCGTGCCGGTACTCTGGGTCTGCCCCTGATGGTGGCTGTGATCGGCGGAGAAACGCATCGGTTCAGACCTCTGGTTGATCTTTACAGGGAGGCAGGCAAGAGAGCAGGTCATGCCCCTGAAGATTTGAAAGTAGGCCTCCATTCTATAGGCTATGTAGGAGAAACATCGAAAGAGGCTATAGCCGACTTTTATCCCGGATATGCTGAAGCCTTTACCAAAATAGGCCGGGAGCGGGGATGGCCACCCGTTACAAGGCCTCATTTCGATGCCCAGAATGGTTCTAGAGGAGCTTTACTGGTCGGTGGCCCGGAGGAGATCGCTGAAAAGATACTCAGGCATAGTGAAGCACTGGGTGGAATTTCACGTCTTACCTTTCAGATGGATAATGCAGCTCTGCCTACGGCTCAACTGCTGAAGTCGATTGAACTGATCGGAAGCAGGGTGATACCACTTATCAGGAAAGGATAGGGATGGGTGCTACAAGGCGCATAGAGGGAGCATCCTGCTTGTCGGGTCCGTTCAGGAATATTATCCAATATAAAATAAGAAAAGCTATGGATCTAACCTATAAAATACCTGCACAAACCCGTATCGGGCATGTTCATTTAAAAGTGGCTGACATCAACCGTTCGCTCGATTTCTATTGCGGTCTGCTCGGGTTTGAGCTGGTGCTTATGTATGGAGAGAACGCTGCATTTGTCTCAGCAGGTGGCTATCACCACCATATCGGTCTGAACACCTGGCATAGTAAAAATGCACCTCCGGCACCGGTAGGTGGGGTTGGCCTGTACCATACAGCCATTCTATACCCTGAAAGAAAAGATCTTGCAACGATCTACAAACGACTGGTAGATGCACGGTACCCTGATATCGGATCAGCTGACCATGGAGTATCCGAAGCTTTGTATCTGAGCGATCCAGATCAAAACGGCGTTGAACTCTATTGGGACAGACCCCGGGAAGAATGGCCAAGACTACGTGATGGCTCACTTACTATGTTTACCAATCCGCTGAACTTTAAAGAACTCTTAGCAGAGTTAGACCGAACGGACTGAATGGGCTGCCTGATCAGATAGGGGGGACTGGAAATGCCAGTAGAAAAGCAACAACAATAGATTGTCCGATGCCTGTGCATAAAATTTGTTATTCTCAGTATTAAGGATATCTGGTGAAAATCCTGACCTTTACAGCCCTATGGTAACTAGTATGCTTTCTTTTTCAGCTTATTTTTCTGAAGCCTCTGATCATATAATTCATTTTTTACCCCGTTTGGGTGCAGCTATTGTTCTTTGGTTTGCCGGGAGCTGGCTGATCGTCAGGCTTATCATGATCACCATGAAGATCATGGTGGTCAGAAATTTTGATATTTCACTCCAGTCTTTTTTTACCAGCCTGATCAGGTTCAGTCTGAAGGTCCTGCTCCTGTTTTCAATTGCAGGCCTGCTGGGCATTGAGACCTCGGCCTTTCTGACAGCTCTGGGAGCAGCAGGCCTGGCCATTGGCCTTTCCTTGCAGGGAAGTCTTTCGAATTTTGCGGGTGGGGTACTGATCCTGACCTTCAGACCCTTTAAAGTCGGGGATATTATCGAAGCCCAGGGGCAGTCAGGTACGGTAAAAGAGATCCGGATTCTGCATACCCTGGTTCAGACCGGGCAGAAGAAGATGGTCTATATTCCCAACGGGATTTTGTCAAATGGGGTGATCATCAATTCTTCGACCCTTGGAGTACTGGTCTTCGAGATCAGGTTTGATGTTGACCGCAGTATGGACATAGGTCTGCTGAGAAATTTAGTTTTGCCTATGATGGCCGCTGATACCCGGATCTATCAGGATCCGGCGCCTGGTGTAAATATAGCCGAGATAGGAGCAGGGATCACACTCTCTGTGACAGGAACCGCAAGGGTTGAAGACAGCGATAGTGTAAAGACCCGGCTGAAAGCCGAAATACTGAACTTGCTTCTGGATAACAGTATTCTGCATCCTCAAGTGCATAGCTATGTACATCAGGTAGGGGAGGAAGCAGAAAAGGCCCAGGTTAAATAACCCAGGCCTCCAAATCTTCTTTGAAATTTAGTTCAGCTGATAGACCACCGCTTCGTAGGGTTTCAGGGTTCCGTCGGCGGAACCTGCCGCATAGTTACCCAACAATATCTTTGCGCTGGACAATGAACGTCCGGCGTTAAACTTTGCTGGCTCCCTTGAGAAATTCAAGGCTATCAATAATTTATGCCCGTCCATTTCGCGCGTATAAGCATATACATTAATATTGGCTTTATCAACCTGTACATACTTTCCATAAACAAGTACCAGGTTATTCTTCCGCAGCTGAACCGCTTTACGGAAATAGTTAAGGCATGAATTCTTATCTTTTTCTTCGGCAGCCACATTGACGGTGGTATAGTTCCCATTCACCTTTATCCAGGGCAGGCCGGTAGTGAAACCAGCATTTGCTGAATTGTCCCATTGGAACGGGGTGCGGCTATTGTCGCGGGCAGATATTTTCTGCGCTTCCAGAAAATCAGGAAGATCGCCACCCTTGTTTTTGATCTGGGTATACATACTGATTGACTCGATGTCTTTATAATCATCTATGCTGTTGAACTTGATATTGTTCATCCCCAGTTCATCCCCAAAATAATAATAAGGGGTTGCACGCATGGTCATTAAAAAGGTGGTCAGCATTTTTGATGAAAGCTCCCTGAACTCAGGGCTGTCATTCCCCCAGCGGGTCACCATGCGCGGCTGGTCATGGTTACCCAGGTAGATAGTGCCCCAGCCCTTGGTTTCGAAAATACTGTCCCATTTACTGTAAATAGCTTTGAAGCCATCGAGCTTATACCCACCTGGCTCAGGTGTTTTAAACTTGCCGGGTACATACCCATAATTAACTCCTTCAAAATGGTAAAGCATATTGAGCTCATGGCGGTCCTTGTCCACGAAGTTATGCGCCGTGGCTGCTGTAACTCCTGCACCTTCGGCTACCGACATGCAATCATATTTGCTCAATACCTCTGTATTCATTTCCTTCAGGTATTGGTGCAGGTTGGGACCACTGGCCAGGTACTTGAACCAGTCACCTTCATATTTTTCGTCCAGTTCCTGTTTGGTAACAATGGGGAAAGTTATGTCTTTGGATATAAAAGGAATTACATCCATCCTAAAGCCGTCTACTCCTTTTTTAAACCAGAAATTCATCATATCATAGATTTCAGAACGCAGTTTTGGATTTTCCCAGTTCAGATCGGGCTGCTTGAAGCTGAAATAATGCAGGTAATAGGAATTGGTCAGGCTGTCAAATCTCCAGCCGCTTCCATCCACCTCAAAGTTTCCGGGGCGGAAGGGTGCTTTACCTTTTTCGGCAGGCCACCAATGGTAGTAATTGCGGTAAGGGTTGGTTCTTGAGCTGCGTGCCTGCTTGAACCATTCATGCTGGTCACTGCTATGATTTACAACAAGGTCCAGTAATAACTTGATATGACGCTCATGCATTCCTTTCAGCAATGCGTTGAAGTCGTCCATGGTACCGAACTCTTTCATAATTGCACGATAGTCGCTGATATCGTAACCATTATCGGCATTGGGTGAGGCAAATATGGGATTCAGCCAGATCACATCCACACCCAGGCTTTTTATATAATCGAGTTTTGAGATAATCCCCTTCAGGTCGCCGATTCCATCGTGATTCATATCCTTGAAACTCCGCGGATAGATCTGATAGACCACAGCTTCTTTCCACCACTTGCGGTCATTAGTTGCTTGCTGGGCGTAAGAATTTGAGGCAATAAGAAAAAATAAAAGTAAACAGGTATGCGATCTGATCTTCATTATTAAATTTTAGGTATAAAGCACCTAAACTACCGATTTGTTCTGGTTCTGATGCCGGATGGTTAAAGCTTCAACCCCTGGGCAAGTCAGTAGATTCGTTTTTAGAAATATCTGAGTTTTAAGAATATTACCCTGTTATTATTTCTCCCTGTCCCCTTAATTCCTTTCCGCCGGATTTGCCAGGCTATACCCGTTGCGGTTGGCCTTTACCTGCAGTCTGATCATCACCGGATATTTATTGGACATCTGGAAGAGCGCCTGGATCACTGCATCAGGTGCCGAGGTATTTGCAACCGGCGAGGTGCTGTTAATGTCAAGGGATAAACGGTTCCCATCATTACCAATCGTCTGATAAGAATTTGGAATATACCTGATGTAATTACTACCACTTACCAGCCAGGGTGAAATGAAGATATGGTCATACCATGATTTAGCTCCGCCAGCAGTACCGCAGCTATTAGGAACGGTGGCTGAAGCCCGGGTAGAGGTGGTCAGGTAAGACTTAAACAGTACTGGATTATTGTCCCAGTCGGCAGGATAAGTATTCTTTTTATCCGGAAAGAACGAAGGGTCGCTCATTTGGGTAGCTGTGTCAACAGGGCTGATGATGGCCTGGTAACAGGCCTCTGATGAATTGCGGGTATTGAAATCGCCCATATTGATCAGGTTGGGAAGGTTTGCAAATCTGCTTCTCAGGGTTTTCATTTCGGCAACGATCTGCTGGTCACGGGCAGCACTGTTATCCCCTGACTTATCATGGTTTACGACCACATAGAGAAAGGTTGAATCATGGGTAATGGCAAGGTTCGGATCCTTATAGAAAAGTTTATAGAGATCGAAGTCTGTAATATTTACTACAAGGGTTTCAGTGCGCAGAAAGGTCAGCTTTGCTGTATTGTAGAAAAGCACTGACATAGTACTGGAATTACTCAGGTTGGTCGGGGTGGCATATGCATAGCGACCCGGGAAGGCAGCATTCAGGGCATTTACCTTGATATCTTCAGCAAGGTTTCCGGGTAATGCTGATCCGGGTGTAAAGGCAGCCATTTTCTCGCAACTTAATAGGTCAGGCTGGGCATACTGAACAATGGTTTTTAGATATCCATCCAGAGCACCTGTGGATCCTGACTGGCAGCCATCGCCAAAGGCAAGAATATTATAGGCCATGACCTTTAATGTATCGGTTCTGTCAACAGTACCAGCAAGGGGGGCAGATTTTGAGGTTACAGCAGCGGCTGGAGTGACTGGAGTTACCACGGCGGAAGAATCTTTAGCTGGCTTTGTACATGACAAAAACATACCCGTCAGTAGGGAAATAAAAAGGATTAAGGATCTCATTAAACTACGAAATTGAAATATTCCGCAAATTTAACTGTTAAATGTTAATGTATCATTAAAATTATATTGCCTTAATATGTTAATTAGCTTGCTGTTGCATCCATTTCAGAATTCCCTTATTGATCCGTTTTACCAGACCTGGGCCTTCATAGATAAAACCTGTATAGATCTGGATAAGGGAAGCACCGGCTTTTAATTTTTCAATCGCATCTTCTGCCGAATGAATACCACCGACACCAATGATGGGAAAAGCTGCGTTAGACTGCTTGTACAGGTATTCGATCACCTCCGTAGAACGTGATCTGAGGGGGCGGCCGCTTAGCCCACCAGCCTGGCTGCTCAGGGATGCACTTGCTACCAGGTTGGCACGGGATAGAGTTGTATTGGTAGCAACTACTCCGGCAATGCCGGTTTCCGCAACGATCTCTATAATATCATCAAGCTGCGAATTGGTCAGGTCAGGGGCAATTTTCAGCAGAATTGGGCGGGCTACAGGTTTCTGGAGGTTCAGAGCCTGCAAAAATTCAAGCAGCTCTTTAAGGGGTTGCTTGTCCTGCAGTTCCCGAAGACCGGGGGTATTGGGTGAACTAACATTTACCGTAAAATAATCGACCACCGGGTAAAGTACCTCGAAGCATATGGCATAATCATTTTTTGCCTCGTCATTGGGGGTGGCTTTGTTCTTGCCAATATTTCCACCAATCACCAGACCTGGCTTTTTAAATTTTGCTATGCGGAGGGCTGCTGCTGCCACGCCTTCATTGTTAAAACCCATGCGGTTGATCAGGGCACCATCGGCAGGGAGTCTGAACATCCTGGGTTTTTCATTGCCATCCTGGCCTTTGGGGGTGAGGGTACCTATTTCAATAAAACTAAAGCCGAAAGAAAAGAAATGGTGAAATATAGTGGCATTTTTATCAAAGCCTGCGCCTAGGCCAACTGGGTTTTTGAAATGGATTCCGAATACCGTTCGCTCAAGTTTGGCATGTTCAAAACCATAGATAGTTTTTAGTAACCTGTTAAATCCAGGAACTTTCGCAGCGTTCTGAATGAATTTTACAACCAGGTGATGAACTTTTTCAGGATCAAATGAAAAAAGAAAGGGTTTTATGAATCGGTACATTTATTTAAATGCTTGATAAGCCTTACCTTTGCACGCGGAATGAAATCCGGGCAGAGAGCAGGAAGAAAGGTTAAAAGTATTCATTTTAATCCAAGACTGCGACTGCTCTACAAATCTTTACAGTTATGATCGCATTTAATGACCTTACCTTTGAATTTGGCTCCAGAGCATTATATAGCCAGGTTGACTGGCATATTAAGCCGAAAGAAAAGATTGGTCTTATCGGTGCCAATGGTACGGGTAAAACAACTCTTCTAAAAATTCTTGTAGGCGATCTGAAGCCTACACAAGGTGAAGTTTCAAAAAATAAAGACCTTAAAATAGGATACCTGAACCAGGATCTTCTTTCATATCATTCTGAATTTGGAATTTTGCATGTGGCTATGGAAGCCTTTGTGCGCCAGAATCAACTGCATGACGAGATTGAAGAACTGCTTGAAAAGATGGAAACGGATTATTCCGATGAGATCCTGAAGAAGTTAAGTGACAGGCAGGAAGAATTCGAAGCCCTTGACGGGTACAGGATTCAATATAAAGCAGAAGAAATTCTGGCTGGTCTGGGTTTTAGTCCTTCTCAGAGCCATAAGCCTTTAAAGGAATTTTCAGGAGGCTGGCGCATGCGGGTCATGCTTGCCAAAATTCTGTTGCAGCAGCCTGATCTGCTCTTGCTGGATGAGCCTACCAACCACCTTGACCTTCCATCTATTTTATGGCTGGAAAATTACCTGGGTAATTTCGAGGGTGCTATTGTCATCGTTTCTCACGACAGGTTCTTCCTTGACAGAACGGTTGAAAAGATCGTGGAATCAAGAGGGGGGAAGCTGATTTCTTATACAGGTAATTATACCGACTATATTGAGGAGAAAACAGAACGTGCCCTGATCCAGAAAGGTGAATTCAAGAACCAGCAGAGCAAGATTAAGCAGGAAGAAAAGCTGATCGAGCGCTTCAGGGCCAAGGCTTCAAAAGCCAAGATGGTCCAGTCAAGAATTAAATCTCTTGATAAACTGGTGCGGGTAGATGATGTGGAATCAGACCTGCCATCTGTAGCCTTTAAGTTCAGGTTTACCAAGCAGTCAGGAAGGCATGTGGTGACCATGGAAGATATTTCAAAGGCCTTTCCTACGATCCAGATCCTGACCAAAGCTTCGGCCATTATTGAAAAGGGTGATAAGATCGCCCTGATCGGTGCAAACGGTAAAGGCAAGTCTACATTGCTGCGCTTGATTGCCGGGGCGGATGCACCTGATACAGGTACTGTAGAGCAGGGGCATAATGTAAGCCGTACTTTCTTTGCCCAGCATCAGCTTGAATCATTGAACCTGGAGAATACAGTCTTACAGGAACTTCAATCCTTTGCACCTACCTATTCTGATACCGAGTTGCGTACCTTGCTGGGTGCTTTTCTCTTTACGGGTGATGATGTATTCAAGAAAATAAAAGTACTTTCAGGAGGAGAAAAATCAAGGGTTGCTCTGGCAAAATCCCTTACTTCAGATGCAAATTTCCTGATCCTGGATGAGCCTACCAACCACCTTGACATTGCCTCGGTGAATATTCTGATCCAGGCCCTGGATCAATTCGAAGGTACCTTTATCTCTGTTTCTCACGACAGGTATTTTCTGAGTTCAGTGGCAAACAAGATCTGGTTCATTGAAGATGAGCAGGTGAAGTCATACCCGGGTACTTATGCTGAATATGAAGAATGGGATGCTGCCCGTAAGAAAGATGCGGCTCCTGTAACCGGTAAAATGGTGAAAACAGCAGAAAAGGCTCCTGAAAAAGTCGTTGCAGCCCCGGTAAAAGCTGTCAGCCAGCCATCTCCAAACAAACATGCAGAGCAGGTCGAGCATAAGAAACTTGAGAAGGAACTCCAGTCCATTGAGGATGAGATAGGAGGAATAGAAATACAGAAGCATGACCTTGAAAAAGAACTTGCCATGCCTGATATTTTCCATGACGCCGAGCGCCTTAAAAGAGTCAATGCAAGCTACTCCCAGGTTAAGCTCCATCTTGAAACGATGAATGCAAAATGGGAAAAGCTGGTCGAGAAGATTGGATAACAGATCAACTAAATCTAAAAGAAAGCCTGTAAATGAAAGTTTACAGGCTTTTTTTATATGCACGCCTCAATCTGCTTTAAGCCCCTTCACAGGGTTAAGACCTGCGGCTCTGAAGGTCTGGGAACTTACCGTAATAAAGGCTATGGCCAGGGCTCCGCCTGCTGCGGCTATGAATACCCAGGCCTGTATATTTTCCCTGTAAGCAAAAGCTTCAAGCCATTGATGCATGATCAGCCAGGCAAGTGGCATGGATATAAATATGGCAATCATGACCAACCGTATAAAGTCTTTCGACAGCATATAAATGATCGAGGAAGCAGATGCACCCAGCACCTTACGGATGCTGATTTCCCGGGTACGCTGCTGGGCTGCATAGGCAGCCAGGCCAAAAAGACCCATACAGGCGATCGCTATGGCCAGGAGCGTAAAGGCAATAAAGATTTTTCCCATATGCTCTTCTGTACGGTAGCCTGCCTCAAAGTTGGCATCCATAAATGAATACCTGAAGGGAACAGCAGAGAACTGTTTCCATCTGATTTCAAGCTGTACTATAAGGTTGGGAATATTGCTCTCCTTAACCTTTATCGCAATACTACCTCTGTCTTCATTGAGTACGAGAATGAGCGGACTAATATTTTTCCGGAGTGAACTGAAGTTAAAATCCTTTACGACACCAATGATCCTGAAAGGCAGATAGACTGGTTTCTTTTCACTGGAAGATCTGTAGATGATCTTGTTCACCGGATCTTTAAGGCCAAGGAATCTTGCTGCGGTCTCATTGATCAGAATTGTACTGGTATCCGATTTAAGGCTGGAAGAAAAGTTCCGGCCCCGGATTATTTTCATATCCAGTGTTTTTATATAATCTGCATCAACTGCCCAGGTTTGAGGGAATAAGGCATCCTTAGGGTTTCCCGTAGCTTCTTTATTGAAAATGGATGTATTGCTATTCCCTGATGCCGGCATAAAGCCAGTCATTGTACTGCTGACAATACCTGTCAGGCGGCTGATCTCCTGCTTGTATGTTTTTGCATGCTCTCCCAGCTCAAAAGTATTTTCAATAATCAGTACTTGTTTTCGGTTATATCCCAGTTCACGTTGCTGGATATACCGGAGCTGGTTATAAATGACCAGGGTACCTATGACCAGAAAGATGGAAATAGCAAATTGAATAATGACCAGCAGGCTCCTCATGTTTCCTCCCTTGAATCCGGCGGTAAGTTTTCCTTTAAGAACATCTATTGGTTGAAAAGAAGACAGCACCAGGGCCGGGTACCAGCCAGCCAGAATGCTAACAGTAAAAATTGTCAGAGCCAGAACTGGCAATAACCAGTTCAGGGTCTGACGGTTAATGACAATTTCTTTGCCTGAAAGAATATTAAAAAAAGACAGCCCTGAAATGACCAGTACCAGGGCAACAAGCACTGCCAGAAAGGTGACCAGAAATGACTCAGTCAGGAACTGGCGGATCAGTTCATTCCTGCCTGATCCCAGAACTTTCCTGACCCCCACCTCGCGGGCCCTGTCAGAAGAGCGGGCTGTGCTCAGATTCATAAAATTTATGCATGCCAGCATCAAAATGGCCAGGGCAATACTTGAAAGTATGTACACATACTGTACATTTCCATTGCTGCCAAGTTCTCCTGTCATAGCTGAATGTAGATGAATGTCTGTAAGAGCAATCAGGTTCAACCTGAAATAGCTTCCTCCTTTTTCAAAGGCATCAAGGGAATAACCTAATTCCTGTCTCATCTGTGCTCCGCTGTATTTTCTGAGCAATGAAGGAAAACTGGCACTGAGTTTTTCGGCGTCTGAAGTATGTTTTAACAGTACATAAGTATTGAAATTACTTTGAAGCCATTCCGCAGATCTGCTGCCCGGAAGAGAGGTCATGGAGACCAGCATATCTGCCTTGAAATGGCTTTGGTCTGGCAGGTCTTTGATGATGCCCGTAACTTTCAAGAGTACGCTGTCATCAATGACTATACTTTTTCCAAGAATATTCTGGCTGTTAAAATACTTGCGCGCCATTGATTCTGAGATGACTATAGATTTAGGCTCAGCAAGGGCTGTTGATTGGTTTCCAGCAATCAATGGCAGGGTAAAGACGGTGAATATGGAAGGGTCTGCAAAAAGTACATTCATTTCCCTTATTGTTGAATGTCCTTTTCTGACATGAAAGCTGGTAGGCTTCAGCCTTACAGCAGATTC
>JAYWCR010000239.1:0-15697 GCA_043780395.1 Sphingobacteriales bacterium | reverse complement strand
CCAGTATTGTGATCAGCACTTCAGGAACTGCTGATTTCAAAGAAATCATTGCTGTTCTTAAAGACAGGTTTTCCATTCCTACCGGGTACAGGGTCAGGGTCGGATCATCTGGAGCCCCCTCTACCATAAAGCTTCTCATCAATTCCCGAGCCGACAGTTCCCTGGGCAATGAAGGGTATAAACTAGCCATTACCCATACAGCTATTTTTATCAGGGCAAATAAAGCTGCAGGCCTTTTCTATGGTGTGCAGACCCTGCTCCAGATTTTCCCCAAAGAGATCGAGGGCTCTGCAAGAATGCATTCTATACATTGGACCGCCCCATGTCTTGTCATTACAGACCGCCCCAGGTTTGCCTGGAGGGGGCTGATGTTTGATGTAAGCAGGCATTTTTTTACAAAAGCAGATGTCAAGCAGTATATAGACCAGATGGTACGCTATAAATTTAATCTTTTGCATCTGCACCTTACAGATGATGAAGGCTGGCGCATTGAGATCAAAGGCTTGCCAAGGCTCACGGAAGTGGGCGCCTACAATGTGAAGAAGGTGGGCTATTTCGGGGAGTTCTCCAAGCCTCTTGCTGATGAGCCCCGCACTTATGGTGGTTTTTATACGCAGAACGATATCCGTGAGATTGTCAACTATGCAAAAGACCGGTTTGTAAATATCCTGCCTGAGATTGATGTACCGGGTCATAGCCTGGCAGCTATTGTCTCCTATCCTGATCTTTCCTGTACCCCCGGGGCTGCTTCCTATCAGGTTGCATCAGGCGAGCCGATATCTGACTGGACCAAGGCTAAACCTGTTGCGCTTATTGATAATACACTTTGCCCTGCCAATGAAAGTGTATATGTTTTTCTTGACAAAGTAATTACACAGGTAGCCGCATTGTTCCCCTTTGACTATATCCATCTGGGAGGCGATGAATGCCAGAAAAATTTCTGGGAAAAGTCAGAGGCGGTTACTGCGCTGATGAAAAGGGAGAATCTTAAAAACCTTGAAGAAGTTCAGGCTTACTTTGAAAAAAGGGTGGAGAAGATCGTAGAGTCTAAAGGCAAGAAGTTTATGGGCTGGGATGAAATTCTTGAAGGCGGTCTAGCCCCCAATGCGGTGGTCATGAGCTGGCGTGGGATCAAGGGTGGAATTCAGGCTGCCAAAATGGGTCATGAGGTGGTCATGAGCCCAACTACTTTTGCCTACCTTGATTACATGCAGGGTGATCAAGTCATAGAACCTAAAATATATGCGACCCTGCGTCTTAAAAAGGCGTATGAGTTTGAGCCTGTGCCTGATAGTGTAGATGCAAAATATATCAAGGGTGGCCAGGCAAATCTCTGGACTGAACAGGTCTATACAATGCGCCATGCTGAATATATGACCTGGCCCCGGGCCTTTGCTATCTCTGAGGCTCTCTGGTCTGAAAAAAAGAACAGAAACTGGAAAAGTTTTACTTCCAGGGTTGAGAGCCAGTTTCCCCGGTTTGACCTGCGTCAGGTAAAGTATGCCCCCAGTATGTATGATCCTGAATTTAAATCAAGTATGAACCCTGCCGGGCAGCTGGTCATTGAAATGAGTACTGAACTGGAAGGTTTGGAGCTTCACTATACCTTTGATAATTCATTTCCCGATCAGTTCTACCCGACCTATGAGAAACCATTGATTGTACCCAAAGACGCCAGTTTCCTGAAAGTGATCAGCTACAGGGGAGGCAAGCCCATTGGACGAATGATCACCATGCCTATAGCAGAAATGAAGAAAAGATCAGCGGCACCCTGAGAAGATTTCTTTTTGATATAAATCTGTAACAAATAGTTGTTTAACTTAATTCTTACAGTTTAAAATATCTTTTCAAGCGACATTTATGTTTGAACAAATCATATTATGTCTGAAAAAAAATCTGATCACAAGAAGGTTGATTCAAAAAAACAAGAAGACCTGCTCCCTGATAAAGAAAGGGCTAAAGGTGAGTTCCTGACAACAAATCAGGGCCTGAAAATAAATGATGATACGAATTCCTTAAAGGCAGGCGAGCGGGGACCTACGTTGCTTGAAGATTTTATTCTGCGTGAGAAGATCACCCATTTTGATCATGAGCGGATCCCTGAACGTATTGTACACGCCCGGGGATCTGCTGCACATGGGTATTTCCAGGTCTATGAGTCAATGGCAAAATATACGAAAGCCGGCTTTTTGCAGGATCCTTCGGTAAAGACTCCTGTTTTTGCAAGGTTTTCGACGGTTGCAGGGTCAAGGGGCTCTACCGACCTGGCCCGGGATGTGCGTGGTTTTGCAGTGAAATTCTATACTGAAGAAGGAAATTTTGATTTTGTAGGCAATAATATGCCTGTCTTCTTTATACAGGATGCTATAAAATTCCCGGACTTTGTACATGCCGTAAAACCAGAACCCCATAATGAAATTCCCCAGGCAGCCTCTGCACATGATACGTTCTGGGATTTTATCTCCATTACCCCCGAATCCATGCATATGATCATGTGGGTCATGTCAGACAGATCCCTGCCCCGGAGTCTGCGGATGATGGAGGGTTTCGGCGTGCATACCTTTCGGTTTATCAATGCAGAAGGGGTTTCAC
This sequence comes from Sphingobacteriales bacterium, assembly GCA_043780395.1. Lineage (GTDB taxonomy): Bacteria > Bacteroidota > Bacteroidia > Sphingobacteriales > Sphingobacteriaceae > JANLVJ01. Next base: position 13,105 of record JAYWCR010000239.1, on the reverse strand, counting down.
ATTTCGTTAAATTTCATTGGAAACCACTTCTGGGTGTTCACTCGGTAGCCTGGGATGAAGCACAGAAAATTTCAGGAAAGAATGCCGACTTTCATCGCAAGGATCTTTATGATGCCATTGAAAGCGGAGCTTTTCCGGAATGGGAGCTGGGGGTTCAGATCATTGCAGAAAAGGATGAACATTCCTTTCCCTTTGACCTGCTCGATCCTACCAAACTCATTCCCGAGGAAATGGTGCCCGTCATGCGTATAGGTAAAATGGTGCTGGACCGCAATCCTGATAATTTTTTTGCTGAAACTGAACAGGTAGCTTTCCATTTAGGGCATCTGGTGCCAGGTATCGACTTTACCAATGACCCCTTGCTGCAGGGCCGCTTATTCTCGTATACAGATACACAGCTTTCAAGGCTTGGAAGTGTAAATTTCCATGAAATACCTATAAACAGGTCTGTAAATACGGTCCATAACAACCAGCGCGATGGGCATATGCGTCAGCAGATCAATGTGGGTAAATCAAGCTACCACCCCAATACACTTGGTGGAGGCTGTCCCTTCCAGGCAGGATCGGCCGATGGTGGTTTTACTTCTTACCATGAGCGGATCGACGCCCATAAAGTACGGGCCCGCAGTGCCAGTTTTATGGATTTTTTCAGTCAGGCGACCCTTTTCTTTAACAGCCAGTCAGAAGCTGAACAGACCCATATGGTAAATGCCCTTCGTTTTGAACTCGGGAAAGTAGAAACCATTACTATCAGGGAGCGTATGGTAGGTCTTTTATCTAAAGTGAGTGATGCCCTGGCCCGCAAAGTGGCAGAAGGCCTGGGCATGGAAGTTCCTGCAGTTGCAGAGCCTATGAACCTAAACTATGGAGCCGATGCAGATGCTGCTGATTACCAGGATCATCCAGTGCCTCAGACGATTCAAAAGGCACCCTCGCTGAGTATGGAAGGCACCCTGAAAGATTCTATAAAGACGCGCCAGATTGCTATTCTGGCTGCCGACGGTGTCGACATGAATTCTTTGCATGCATTCAAAGAGGCATTGGAGAAAGAAGGTGCTGTAACTAAAATCATTGCACCGCATGGCGGCTCTATTCTGGATTCAACAGGAGGTTCGGTAAAGGTTGATATGACCTTTCTAACGGCCGCAAGTGTTCTGGTAGATGCGGTCTTTATTCCCAGCGGAGATAAAAGTATCCACGCTCTGAAAGAAATTCCTGATGCTATTCATTTTATAAATGAGGCTTATTCGCATTGCAAGGCAATAGCTGCGGATGGGGATGGTCTGGATCTGCTGAACCATACCTATGTAGGGGCAAAGCTCCGGGAGCATAAATCAGATGGAATTGCAGGCATTATCACCAGTTCATCTGCAAAGCCTGCTGCCCTGGCTAAAGAATTCATTGAGGCCATTGCCCGGCATAGATTCTGGCAGCGTGAAAAAAAGGATAAGGTTCCAGCCTGATAATCAACTACTAAACAAAAAAGGCAGCCCTTTGGCTGCCTTTTTTCTGTAAACGTAGCTTTTTAAAGGGTTAAAGAGAGTTTGGCAAAGCCAAACCGGCCATTGAATCCAAACTGCGACACAGCCCTTCCATATATAAAACGCCCATTGCTGGTATTATCCCTGCCTGAAGTATAGCTGCTGGCAGCAGGGGAACTTCCGGTAAGATCATTCGGATTATTTCTTGGGTCTTTATAAAGCTTGTCAGGGTAGACATCAAATAGATTATTCAAACCTGCAGAAACTGTTAAAGATTTCAGGATCCTGTAACTCAATGACAGGTCGGTTACCCATTTAGGTGTAAAGTTCTGGTCTACGTTGAGGGGCAGGTTGTTTGCCGCAATATGCGGATCAATCTGGTTCAGGTAGGTGACCGAGCCGAAACGCACTGTGCGAAGCTGTATACCCAGTTTATTATAAGTATAGGCAGCGGTCAGGTTGATCTTGCTGGCAGGGACGCTGGTTTCAAACCGCGAGCGCTCCTGACGGTCAAAGATCTTTCCTTTTAAAGAAGCATTTGCATTGGTGACAGAGGAGCCCCTTATATTTATAACTTTTGTATTATTGAAGTTCAGCCCTGCTGTCAGAAGCAGATAATGCTGGGCAGTACCCAGATTAATGCGCTCCGTACCTACCATATCAAGGCCTCTGGTACGGGTGTCAATGGCATTTGTAAAAAACTGAACACTGTTAATAAGACCACCGGGATCTACTGTGTTCAGAATCTTGTTTACTGCACCTGCTGTGTCCAGGGCATTGGATTTCAGGCGTTCACGGGTAAACTGGCTTGAAAAAACAATCCTGTTCTTTATATTGATCTGATAGGCATCAATGGTATAGGTAAATGTTCCTGCCTGACCGGAAATACCAAGGCTGTAATCCATGGATTTTTCTGCAGTAAGTGAACCTACCCCAAACTGCCTGACAATAGGGCTGTCATTATTTACTGTCAGCACCTCTGTCGGGTTCCCCTGAATGAACTGCGTACTTTCATTGTTGAAATAGCGCTGTTGCAGGGAAGGAGCCCTGAATCCGGTTGCAAGGGCTCCACGGATGGAAAAAGCGTCCAGCACTTTATACCGGCCGGTGAATTTATAGGAAAAGTTAGATCCGAAATCGCTATAATGCTCATACCTTCCAGCAGCTTCAAGCAAAAGCCGTGGCCCGAATTCGCCTTCAATGTCTGCATAGAGCGCTGCATTATGTCTTGAGTTATTGATCTGGTTCGATGGCCTGAATCCGGGAAAAACCTGAGATCCTGCAGCTGCAGGGGTCGTCCCAACCTTACGGCCGGGAATGCCTTTAGAGGGCTGCCCTGATGAATAGGAGAGCTCTTCGCCCTGTCTGATCTCATAGGCATCCCTCCTGTATTCAGCCCCAAAGGCCGTATTCAGTGAACTTAACAAGCCCGAAAAATTAAATTTGCGGTTCAGGTCAAAATTGGTAGTATTCTGCCTGAAGATAAGTTTTCCTGCATAAAATGAATTGGGGCTGGTGCCCAGGGGAAGGGATGCATTCAGGGTATGGGAAATACCAAGGGCCAGGTTATTTTCTCCAAAGGTCTGGCTCAGGTCATAATTCCAGAAACCAAGTTTTCCTTTAAAACCGCCGCTGACATATACATCATTGATACTGGTATTTATAAAAGGTAAATATCCATTGGCATAGATCGATGTATCACTCTGGGTGGTCTGACTAGGCAGACGGTAAAAACCTGCAGCTGATCCATTTCTATGTGTATAGTTTGCAGTCAGATATACATCAGCCCAGGAGGCAAGCTTGTACTGACCATTGGCAACAAATGAAAGATTCTGAATATGGGAGTTGCCAACGACCATATTTCTGCGGCTTAAACCAGCGGCAGCAGCCCGGGCATCATCGGCTGCCTTTACAGTAGTATAACGGGATTCAAAAGCGGCTTCGGTTTCACCTGTGCGCTGCGAAATGGATGAATAGAGGAGTGGATGGGTATCATAGCCCCCTCTGTTGGTAGGTCCCCTGTCTATATACTGACCGGCAATATTAACAAAACCCTTATCATTCAGGTTCCAGCCCTTGCTGCCGTCGATCTGGTATGTTTTGCCATCGGTGAAATTCTGGCCTAACGTATGGCTTTCTGACTGGCCGTACATGGCGGATATATTCAGTGGCGTAACCTTTTTCAGAATGATGTTGATAACCCCGGCTATGGCATCAGATCCATACTGGGCAGCGGCTCCATCACGGAGCACTTCAATATGATCGATGGAAGAGACCGGGATAGAGTTCAGGTCAGTTCCAACGGTTCCTCTTCCAAAGGTACCGTTGATATTTACCAGGGCCGATGTATGCCTGCGCTTGCCATTGATCAGTACGAGTACCTGATCAGGGCCCAAACCCCGTAATGAAGCCGGATCCACATGATCCGTACCATCTGCCACAGTTTGCCTGTTCGAGCTGAATGAAGGGGCGATATAATTAAGGATCTGTGTAATATCTGTCTGCCCGTAGCTTTTAAGCTCTTTTGCCGAAATGACGTCAATAGGTACGGGTGAGCTGATATTGGTTCGGGGAATTGCTGATCTGGATCCGGTGACCACCACCTCACCAATTGCTTTCTGGCTTGACTGTAATTCAATGTTCACTACCGGAGCCTTGCCTGCTTTTACCTGTTTTGAGATAAAACCAATAAATGAATAGACGAGAATTGAGCCGGGCGCTGCCTGGATCTTATAAAATCCATGAGCATCAGATTGTGTTCCTGTAGTAGTTCCCTGAAGGGTAATGTTCACTCCGGGTATACTGATCTTTGTGCCAGCATCGGTGATTTTGCCCGAAATTTCCTGGGAAAAAGAATTTAAACCTGAGAAAAGCAGGGTAAAAAATAAGAGATAACGTAAAGATTTAGACATGAGAATAGGTTAAGTAAAAACTTAGTGAGTTGATTCTTATCTGGTTGTATCTATAAGCTCAATTCAGCTAGAATTGTTTAAAGTTGGAACAATCCCTATAAGAATAGTCGACAAACATAAGTATTCTCTGTCAGGCCTGAGAATTTTACTTTAATTTAGGCCCTTATGAAAGACTTTAAGAAATACTACCATATACCAGCACTGCCCGAAGAAGTATATCTGGCCCTGACCAATCCGGCAGCCATTCAGCTCTGGACAGGGGAGAAGGCAGTGATGAGCACAGAAGCAGGAACAGACTTTTCACTTATGGAAGGTAGTATTACCGGAAAGAACCTTGAATTTATTGAAAATCAGAAAATCGTACAGCAATGGGATTTTGAGGGGGAACCTGAAGCATCCATTGTCACCATTAAACTCTTTGCTGACAAGCTGGGTACTTCACTGGAGCTCCGGCATACGAATATTCCTGATGAAGCTTATGATGATATGGTAGAAGGCTGGAACCTGAACTATATGTATTCATTATCAGAGTTTTTCGAAGGGGTCTGATACCCTTCGGATAACCTGATAATTGGGAAAATCAGTTTAATACTGAAACACTCAGGTAACTCTGATGCGCTGCAGAAGTATAGATTTTGTTTACAGCCTTTTTGAAATCTGCAGGTCTGGCCTTCATAATGTTCATGAACTGCTGTGGGTTGCGGTCTATCAATGGAAACCAGGTGCTCTGGATCTGGACCATTAGTCTATGGCCTTTTTTGAATGTATGTAAAATATCCTGAAGTTCTATATTTACGGGGCTGATCTTATCGGGGATAAAAGCTTCAGGCTTGCTCAGGCTATTTCTGTATTTACCCCTGAATGCCTCTGAACGCACCATCTGCTGGTAGCCCGACATATTTTCACCCTCCCTGGTCCATTTGGTATTGCTTGCTGAATCGGGGTACACATCAATGATCTTCACTACCCAGTCGGCATCAGTACCTGATGTGGAAACATTGAGTCTGGCCATGATATTGCCGCCAAGCGTAAGATCCGTTTTCAAAATCTCAGTCTGGTAGCTAAGTACATCAGGCCGGCTTGATGCAAACCGCTGGTCTTCGGTCATATAAGTGCGGATCATATCATTGGTCACACTTGCTGTAAACGGTACTGCTTTGGCTGGGTCGGATACATAGGCATCAGAAGTGTTCTCCTGATCAGGGGCTGAAAACCCCAGCTTGCCCTGTGGCTGCAGGTAAATTTTCTCTGTGATGGCCTCTTTTGGAGGCCATGATTTGAATGATTTCCATTGATTGGAGCCGGTCTCAAACATAGAGGCTACGGGTAAACTGATCTTTGTTCCCTTCAGGTAATGACTGAAAAAATTAAATTCAATTTTCTCGCGGTACCAGGGCCCTGTTTTCTGTCCAAAGTCAACATCTCCCAGATGATCTCCGTCACCCCTTGACCAGCCACCATGGACCCATGGACCCATGCTAAAATAAGCTGGGGTAAGGGGATTGTTTTTAACCAGGGTCTGGTAGGTTTTCAGAGCACCATAAAGGTCTTCAGCATCGTACCAGCCGCCAGTTACCAGTACCGGAGTTTTGATATTGGTCAGGTGACTCAGGATATTCCTTTCTTTCCAGTGCTGGTCATAATCGGGGTGGTCAAGCATTTCATTCCATAAGCGGATAGTGTCTTTATAATAAAGGTCGTTCGTGTTTTTTACAGTAGCCATTTTCATGAAGAACTGATAACCGTCTTCAGTTCCTGCCTCAAATTCCGGTGATTTGCGCTGAGTCGGCTGATCATTCTGGCGGTTGGTAAAGCCCGGGTAAAAGCTGAAGTTTGCTACAAGCATAAATGCTCCGTTATGAAATGCATCATCCCTGTACAGATCTGCCATAGGAGCCTGCGGGGATACACAGGCAAGGGCAGGATGGCGGCTTAACAGTGAAGTCGTACTGAAATACCCATTATAGGAAATTCCCCATACACCTACTTTTCCATTATTATCAGGCAGGTTCTTTACCAGCCAGTCAATGGTATCATACGTATCTGTCCCTTCATCCACATCCTTTACTGTCAGGTGAATATATTTTTCCGGGGTCATTTCCCTGAACATTCCACCGCTCATCCACCGGCCCCGTACATCCTGGTAAACGAAAATATAATTATCATGAACAAACAGGGAGGAAGGTCCGATGGCGGTCTTAAAGGCATCAGGTCCGTAGGGTCCAACACTATAAGGTGTGCGGTCCATCATTACAGGGTACTTTTTAGAATGATCTTTTGGAGAATATACTGAGGTGAACAGTTCAATGCCATCCCGCATTTTTATACTGTATTCGGTTTTGGAATAGTTCGCCCTGATATAGGCCGCATCGGCAGGGGCCGTTTCAGTTTCCTGGGCAAAACAGGTGATGGCAGACAGGCTAAAAAGTAAGATACAGATAGATAATTTCATAGTCAGCAGCATAACTCCTAAAAATAGATTTTAAACACGTAAAAGAGCTAAAAAATCTATCTTCGCAGAAATAAAACTACGGGTAAATGCTTTCTGAGAAACTTAAAGAATTAACGCAGGTGAATCATCTTTTGCTGGAAAGAAAACTGATCTCAGAAATGAGATCAATGGTTACTGCACAGGAATATGCTTCCCTGCTCTCAGCTTTTTATAGCTTTTTCGGAGGCCTTGAACTGGGTATTGAGAAATACTTCGGTGAGAATGAGCTTCCTGATTATGAGCAGCGGCGTAAGTCGTCAGCCCTGGCCGCCGATCTGACCACTCTGGGTTTTTTACTGCCTGAGCTGGCAGAAGGCCCGGAATTACCTGAGATCCATAATAAATTCCAGGCTCTGGGATGTTTATATGTAATTGAGGGCTCTACACTGGGCGGACGGATGATCAGCAAAATGATCATGCCGGCCTTACCTGAGGTTGCCAGGGAATCATTCAGCTTTTTTCAGGGCTATGGTGAGCAGACCATGCCGATGTGGCTTCGTTTTAAAGCTGCCCTTGATACTTCACTCACGCCGGTAAAGAGAAACCACGAGGGAATGATCATTCAGGCGGCAAATGAAACATTCCTGAAATTCAGCCAATGGTTTGACTCATGTAAAGCAGTTAAACTTATAGATTGAATGCAAGTAAAAATTCTGAGCCAATACCTGCTTCACTTTCTACCCAGATCCGTCCTTTATGCTTTTCAATGATGCGTTTGACAATAGAAAGACCTACTCCTGAGCCTTCTATTCCCTGCACATTGCTCATACGGGTAAAGAGTTCGAAGATATAGGGAAGGTCTTTTTCCTCAATTCCAAGGCCATTGTCACGGATCCTGTAAATGATCTCTGATCCATCTTCCCAGCCTTCTATTTCTATCAATGACTCAGAATCAGGCCTGGAGTACTTGAAAGCGTTGCCGATCAGGTTTGTGAAAACCTGCATCAGCATGATAGGATCGCCCTTTACTGAAGGGGTGGCACCAATATGAACACGGATATTATTTTTGTACAGTACCTCCAGGTCGCGGACAATGTCTGTGCAAAGAGTTTTTATATCAACCTTCCGGTATAGGATCTCTGATCGTCCGATCCTGGAATAATCGAGCACCTCATTGATCATCAGGTTCATTTTGTCAGCTCTTTCTTCAATTCTGATCAGCAGCTTTTGCTTTCCAGCTTCGATAGAACAGTCACTGGCCAGAATCTGGGCATATCCCTTTATGGCAGCAATGGGGTTTTTGAGGTCATGAGAGATTGTATAACTGAAGGTGTCAAGTTCTTCGTAAGCCTCTCTTAATTTTTCATTCAATATTTTGATCGCCCCAGCTTTCTGATTGATGGAATAGATCAGCTCATCTCTTAAATTAAGTACAGACTTTATTTCCTCTGAAGTCCAGCTCTCTGAAATCCCTGAAACTGTTTGAGACCAGGCCTCAAATGAATGACGTGGAGTAAGAAGAACAGAACCTTCTTCACCGATCTCTGCGGGCTTATCAGGATTACCAGCCCAGAGGATGGTTTGTTTTTGTTCTGGCTTGAACCAGAGTATATACTCGTTTGCCTCTCTGGAGATCACAATGAGAAGCATGCCGCTGGCGATTTCCTGAAATGCTGCTGAATCTGGGTATACCCCAGACAGGCAGTTAGTCTGATAGGAATTAGTCGTGATGTTATTATTTATCCAGCGAAGCAGCTTTGAGAGCTGTAAATCATCTGGTGTAATTCCAAATTTAACCGTTCTGTTCTCATATATAAGCACTGCGCTCTCTGCATTGACTACATTCAGCAGGTTCATATGCTCATCTGACAGGGCCTCTTCGATGCCTGGCTTTAGTTGCAGATTTTTTGCAATAATAGCCACTCTCATTTTAAAAAGGTCGTGCATCACCTGATTCTCTTCATCCTGACGAAACTCAAGCGTTGAGGAGAGGATCTGGCTGAGTAATTTTGAAGACTCCCTGGATTTATAATCTATAAACCTGGGCGTATAATTATGGCAGGCAATCAGGCCCCAGAGTTCATTTTTATAAAGAATTGAAATACTGAAACTGGAGGCCACCCCCATATTCTTCAAGTATTGGATATGCACTGTAGAAACAGCCCTTAACTGGCTGTTTGTTAGGTCAAGGGGAACCTGGTTATCAGCAGCAGTAAGGATCTTTGCAGGTTTCGTATTTACATTGCCGATCAGGCGTGTGAGATTTTTCTTATAGAGTTCCCGGGCCTGTTTAGGGATATCTGTAGCCGGATAATGAAGCCCGAGCCAGGCTTCCAGATCATCATTCTTTGATTCGGCGATCACTTCTCCATGGCCGTCTTCCGAAAAACGATAGATCATTACCCTGTCAAAATGAATGATATTCTTCACCTGCCTGGCTGTATTGGTCAGCATATTGAGCAGATTTTTTTCCGCCAGAATATCTGTAATTGACCTGTTTATACTTTTCTGGATATCAAGGTCAAAAAAGGAGATAGCAGGTTCAAATTCCAGCAGGAAATATTCGGCTGAAGGTGCAATGATCAGGTAATAAGGAATTCCTGCAAGGTCTATGAGAAAAGGATTGGTATGATCAAAGCCACCTGTTTCCTTTCCATTTCTGATAAGTTCAGTGATGAATTCTGGCTGGCGCTTATTCCGGAGATATCTTTCTATAAAATGAATTGGCTTACCAAGCAGACTCTCGGAAAGCCCTTCCACAAAACTTGCTATATTATCACTATGAAACCGGATGATGCAATCCTGATCTACAACAATTAAAAAGCCATGAGACTGAATCTGACCGGGAACATGAATGGGTTCACGATCACAGTTATTAAGATCAATCTGTAAATCAGACATTTTTTATAATTAGTGCGGTTTATTAATCAAATATATTGACTTTTAGTTCCTTTAAGTCCGACAATAAAAATTTTAAATTATTATCCTGTTAAGTTTTGAATATGAAATTAATTTTAACTCTGGGTTTCTCTTTTCTATTTTTTATCTCTAATAGTTTTTCGCAGGAATCTGCAAGCCATTTCTACCACAAGGGAGTGGTGGTATCTGCACGCGCAGAAGCTTCTGAGGCAGGGTTAAGCATGCTGAAAAAGGGAGGAAATGCCATTGATGCAGCTATTGCAGTGCAGTTTGCCCTGGCCGTAGTGTATCCAAACGCGGGAAATATAGGTGGGGGAGGCTTTCTGGTGTACAGAAGTGCAGACGGAGCAACCGACGCCCTTGACTTTCGCGAAAAGGCACCTTCCCAGGCCACCAGAGATATGTACCTGGATAAAAGCGGAAATGCCATGCAGGAAAAGAGCCTGTATGGAAATCTTGCCTCGGGGGTTCCAGGTACGGTTGACGGCATGGTAAAGGCCCATGAACGCTATGGAAAGCTCAGCTGGAAACAATGCATTCAACCCGCTGTTGACCTGGCGATCCATGGTTTTATACTTACAAAAAAACAGGCAGCTGACCTGAACCATAATCATACGGCCCTTGCCACTTACAATCCGGATGGTACAGCCCTTGTAAAAAAATCAGGGATCTGGGCGGCAGGTGACAGGATCGTACAAAAAGAACTTGCCCATACGCTTGAACTGATCAGAGAGAAAGGAAGGGCTGGTTTTTATGAAGGAGAGGTGGCCTCAACCCTTGTAGAGGCGATGAAAGGAAATGCGGGGATTATCTCTGCCGCCGACCTTAAAGCCTACCAGAGTGTCTGGAGAACGCCGGTAACGGGAACCTATAAAGACTTTACCATCATTACCATGCCGCCGCCCTCAAGCGGAGGTATTGCCCTTGTTCAGTTGCTTGAATCCGTTGCCCCTTTTCCACTCAGCCGCTGGGGCCATAACAGCGATTCGGCAAGCCGCCTGATCATAGAGGCAGAACGCAGAGTCTATGCAGACAGGGCTGTTTACCTTGGTGACCCTGATTTTTTTAAAGTTCCGGTAAAACAACTGATCGACCCGGCCTATCAAAAACTAAGAATGGCCGGAATGAACTGGAACCATGCAGGTTCAAGCATAGAAATTGCAGCTGGGAAGATCGCTGCAAAGGAAAGCGACCAGACCACCCATTATTCAATTGTCGACAAGGAAGGAAATGGAGTCTCTGTGACCACCACATTAAATGGTGCGTATGGATCTTATGTAGTAGTGAAAGGCGGAGGTTATCTGATGAACAATGAAATGGATGATTTTTCAGTAAAACCCGGAAGTATGAATGCCTATGGACTGGTCGGGGGAGAAGCCAATGCGATTGCCCCGGGTAAGCGGATGCTGAGTTCAATGACGCCTACCATTATTGAAAAGAGCGGAAAGTTATATATGGTGGTTGGTACACCGGGTGGAGCAACGATCATCACGAGTGTTTTTCAGGCCATTCTGAATGTCATGGAATTTAAGATGACCATGCAGCAGGCGGTAGAGGCCAGACGCTTTCACAGCCAGTGGCTTCCTGATGTTGTTTATTCTGAAAAGGATGCCTTTGCGCCTTCTGTGCTTCAAGAAATGAAAGAAAAGGGATATAAATTTGCACCAAATGTAAACATCGGGCGGGTTGATGCCATATTAAAAACGGAGCAGGGATATCAGGCAGGGGCAGACCCAAGGGGCGATGATACGGCCTGCGGCTGGTAAGGATGCTGAAAAAGGCTTAAAATATTTTTTTACACAAGTTGCTTATAAACAAAAAGATAGAGATCGGTTTTGAAGAGAAAAGCTCATTTAAACTGGTTTAAAGCCATATATCTGAGATTTATTCTTGTTTTAGAATATCTTTGGAGAAAGAATAATTCGTTAAATGATTTTACCAATTCAATATTTTAAAATCCTTAAAGGCCTGGACAATTACCAGTATTATAAGGTACATGGTGTGCCTGGTAAGATCAGAAACGGATATCAGGAAGTGATCAGGTTTAAGGATCCCAGTCCAAGCATTCATGTGGAGTATAATTTTATTCACGATCCCAAGGGTATAGAAGGTACCTGGGTAACCTTCGAAGAAGGGGAGTCCATTACTGAACTTGAATATAAAACAGCGCTAACGCTTGTGCTTAGTGATCTTAATTTTAGCTTTCGTTAATAAGCTGTTCATTAAACAGCTTATTTTTATTCATTCATGCGTGCCCGAAGGGGACTGCCGAAATAAGCATTAAAAAACCAGGGTCTCTCCAGATTTTTTATAGGATAAATATGTCCTATAATTAATATTATGTTAAATAGAAAGATTTTAAAACCCATTCCCCTACTTTGACTAAAAAAAAAATATTCTTGGTTAAGACTCTTTTTTAAAAGCGTCGGATGTGATTCAGATAGAGATCTGACTGCTTGTCTCAGGCGTGAAACCTGAGTGAATAAAGATCAGACTGCTTAATTAAAGTTCACTGCAAGGTCAAGACCACCCACTAGTACGTAAGTTCCCCTTCTTTGATTAGAGGCGATGATCAGTTTGCCGCTCATGTTAAAGGTTGAATCAGGTCTTAAGGAACTTGTATTCGTATATTTACTGGTTAAATAGGTTTCTACTTTTATTGGTTCACCTTTTTTATTCACTGCTGTGGCTACAGTAGGTATAGTTACTGCATAGACATAGGTTCCGGCCCCGGTAAGAGAAAAAGAAGCGGGTATGATCTCTGACCTGGATTGAAGATTCGTTGATTTTTTTCTGATGATACGCCCTGTCTGATAGGTTTTTTTTGACTGCAAATTATTCAGGGAATCAATATTCTGGTCTTCGAGTTTAAGATCAATGAGCTTGCTGAGCGAAAGCTCAGTAACGATGGTAACTGAAACAGTGGCAGATGAATTCATATGAAGTTGAGCAGAAGCGTTATAACTTAAAAATAAACTTCCAAAAATAAATAAGAAACCTGGTAAAACGTTCTTCATGCTCTTTGTTTTTTAGAAATTACAAAATCATATATTCATATCTTATTCTAATGTAAGTATAATTATTACATATATGTATATGATTATTACACAATAATTTTTAAAAGTTAAGTTTTATAATTTAAAATCAAAAGTTACAACATTCCGATCTCAAAAATGTTTTACCTGAAATCAAACGGCATTTCCCTGTATAATGTGTTCAATTAAAAAGCGCTCCCAGAGAAAGTGCCACTCCGATTCCCCTTGGAGGAAATTCCCGGAATATTCTTTTTCCTGGAAACGCTGAATGAAATGTATACACTGCCAGGATCCCTCAATAGCTGTTCAATGATAACTTAGTAATAC
>JAYWCR010000238.1:0-3349 GCA_043780395.1 Sphingobacteriales bacterium | reverse complement strand
GATGTTTGGTGAGGCTGTCATTTTCTTTAAGCCTGATAAATCCCCTTCATACAGGTACCATTTGAAAAGGAGCATGCAGCTTGCCTCAAAGAACCGGTTTATGGCTGTTCAGTTTATGGCTGTTCTGAAAGAAGATTTCTGGAAGAAAATTGCAGGCCATGCCAATGGGCTGGCTCTGAGCTTTGCCAGGGAGATAGCCACCATACCTTCCATAGAAGTTTTATACCCCGTCCAGTCCAATGCAGTTTTCATCACCATGCCTGTATCTGTGTATCAGAAAATGCAGGAGCATGCAACTTTTTATTTATGGAATGAAGGCAGAAATGAATACCGTTTTATGTTCTCATTTGACACCCAACAGAGCGATATCACTGGTTTTCTTGAGAAATTGAAAATAGAAATAAGTCTTTGTGATAAATAAATAACTATTAAGAAGTTAATAACAGTGATTTTAACTTAAGGGAATTTAAGGTCGTAAAGAAAATACGCACAGCTGATTAATTAGCAGCAATTACTAAATCCAGAGGGGTTTTTCTTTCTTAACTTGTGCATCTAACGTATTGGTAATAAATGTACTCTGAATATGAGTTATGCATATGATCAGTTAAATAATGAAGAGATCCTTGATGTATTATCCACATCACCGGGTGCAAGGGCTGTATATTCATCACCTGAACTTCATATACAGGCGGTTAATCACTGCATGCTTACTCTGTGGGGAAAGGACACGGCCATCATTGGAACAACACTTGAATCTGCAGTACTGGAGCTGGAGAACCATTCTCTTGTTAAACTGCTCAAGTATGCCTGGCAAAGCGGGTTGCAATATGACTGTACAGGCCTCAAAGACCCACTCATCAGAAATGATAAGGAAAATGGACTTTTTTATGATATATGTCTTCAACCGGTAAGAAACAAAAAAGGAATTGTTTTTTGCCTGGTTCATACTGCCCTGGAGGTGAGTCCAAAGAGGTATCGTAAAAAGGTTCAGGAGCGCATCAGCATGAAAAAAACCGGGCTCCTTGAAAATTTTGACCAAATCAATACTTCAGTTGAAAAGATCAATGAAAATCTTGCTGAAAGCGAGGCCAGATTCAGGATGCTTGTAAAGCAGGCGCCCATGGCAATCACTATTTTGAAAGGGGAAGAATATATCATTGAGCTGGCCAATGATGTGATCCTTAAAAGATGGGGCAAAACAGATTCTATATTAAATAAGAAGATTGTCGATGCCCTGCCCGGGAATCAGCTTGAATCGTTCCTGCCTTTACTCAGGGAAGTGTACAGAACAGGTAAGGCTTATGTGGGTCATGAAGTGAAAAATGTTTTTCTGTATGAGGGAATTCCCAAGGAAGTTTTCCTGAATTTCAGCTACCAGGCGTTAAAGGACAGAACAGGAAAGACTTGTTCCATCATGGTTGTCTCAACGGAGGTGACAGAGCAGGTTGAGGCAAGAAAAAAACTTCAGAATGCCATCAGGATGCTTAAATTTTCAGTCGAGGCAGCAAATATTGGAACCTGGCTGTATAATACAGAGACAAAGACTATTTCTGTTTCCTGCCGTCTTAAAATGTTGTTTGGTTTCTGGAATGATGAAGATGTTTGTCTTTCTGGATTAATAGACCAGATCTCTGCAGAATACCGGATCAAGGCAAAAAAAGCCTTCGACGCAAGTCTGAAACATGGTACAGAATTTGACGTTGAGTTCCCTGTTACTGGCTTTCATGATGGGAAAGTTTGTTGGATTAAGTCCCTTGGTAGTGTTCTTCAGGATGAGAGCGGAAGTCAGAAGTTCTTCTCAGGAATATGCATTGAAGTCACTGAACAGAAACAAGATGAAATGCGAAAAGATCAGTTCATCAATATGGTGAGCCATGAGTTGAAGACTCCTCTCACTTCATTGAAAGGTTATATTCAACTTGTGCACCAGATGCATGAAAATGAGCAGAATCTGTTTGTTTCAAAAATTCTTTCCAAAGCGGAACTGCGGATTGATAAAATGACAGCTCTCATCAATGGATTTTTAAATGTGTCGGAGCTTGAAGCAGGGAAAATCCAGCTTTCACTGGAGTATTTTGACATCGAAGAGCTTGTTCGTGAAGTTCTGGAAGAATTCATTACCCTGAACTCAAAAAGGAACATATGCATACTTCCAGGCCTTTCTGGTTTAATCTATGCAGACCGGAGCAAGATCGGACAGGTGATCACAAACCTTTTAACGAATGCATCAAAGTATTCTCCTGAAGAAACACCCATTGAAATAAGTTGCAGTATAACAGGTTCTATGGCCACCGTATGTGTAAGAGATTGGGGGATTGGCATCAGTCAGAAAGACCAAAAAAGTATTTTTGACCGCTTTTATCGGGTGCCAGGTCCGGACACGATGCATATTTCAGGATTTGGAATCGGTTTATATCTATGTTCGGAAATTTTAAACCGCCATCATGGATCTCTGGCAGTAGAAAGTGTACCTGATAAAGGCTCTGTATTCTCGTTTACTCTACCCCTGGGTCAGAATACGCATGCTGCGCATGCTGGCGCAAAGATATCCCTTTCCAGGTAAGCAGACTAAAGATCAATCTATCATTTAATTAGAGATATTTTAATAGCGTTATTTTATAGTATTTTTGTAGTCAGATTTAAATTAATGGTTAACTATGATCAAGGAGAGTGCGATTCAAAAAATTCCTGTTATAAAAGTAGCTGGTCAGATCACTGAAACCTATCTTGATACTCTTGCTATAGAGGAACCCCTGGAAATACGGATTGCCTTTGGAACAAAACCTAACCGGATCAGAAGAAATATTTCGGTCACCATGCGTACTCCTGGTGATGATACTGAACTTGCTATAGGTTTTCTGTTTACAGAAGGTGTCATTAAAGCAAGAAATGAGATCTCTGATGTTTTACAGTCACTGGCAGCAGCTGATGACCTTCAGGAAAACATAATCCTCATTGAGCTTGAAGAAAATGTGATCCCGACCTTGCAGAATTCGGAACGGAACTTTTATACTACGTCAAGTTGTGGGGTATGTGGAAAGGGATCTATTGAGGCTATCCGCACTACCAGTGTTTTTAATCTTAACGAAAAAGACAATTTGAAGGTAAGCAAGGAAATTCTTCTGAGACTTCCAGGCCTGCTCAGGGATCACCAGAATATTTTTGATGCCACAGGTGGCCTGCATGCCTGCGCACTGTTTTCACCGGAAGGTGATTTTCTGCAGTTGCGAGAAGATGTGGGTCGCCATAATGCATTGGACAAGCTGATTGGTTATGCCTTGAATGAAGGTTTGCTGCCATTGGAAAATACGGTGCTTCTGCTTAGCGGAAGGGCAAGTTTCGAGCTGAT
>JAYWCR010000237.1:0-4920 GCA_043780395.1 Sphingobacteriales bacterium | reverse complement strand
GTAGGCGCACTGTAAAAAACATAGAATTTATGATTCAGCTTGAATTGAGGATGCAGGGCTATACCCAGCAGTCCGCGTTCATCATAGCCCTCACTAAGTTTTACCATTTTTGAACGAAGGTCCATAAAAGGCTCATCCATCAGTTTCCCATGATCAAGGATTCTGACAAGCCCTTGCTGTTCAAGCACGAAAATACGGCCCGAACCATCATTGGGATCTACCATACCCGTAGGGGACTGAAGACCACCAGTGATTTTTTCAAGCTTCAGACCCGCAGGAGCAAGTCCCTTGTCTGTAACCGGAGCAAAGCCGGTAGCGGCACCTACCACTGCAATGACTGCGAGCAGGGATAAAGAAAACTTAGTAAGCATAGATATAGATAAGGGAATTAAAGATCCTAAATTAACTGATTTTTACTGCTGTGACAACAAATGACTCCTGACTATTGTTTTTTATATTGCTGCCTGCAGCCCCTATCAAACCCAGCCTTGCAAAAACTGATCTATGCCTGTAAACTATGATGCGGTGGCCTGGTTTTATGACCGTACAGCCAGCTTTATTTATGGCAATGCACTTAACAAAGCAGAGGAAACCTTTTTAAAGCATATCAAACCTGCTTCCCGGTTATTGATAGCCGGAGGCGGAACCGGAAAGATCCTCGAATATCTTGCAGATCATTTTACCCAGGGACTGCATATCCATTATGTAGAGGTTTCTTCAAAGATGCTGGCCCGGGCAAAAAAAAGAGCTTATGGCGCTCATACAGTGATTTTCACTCATGCAGCCGTTGAAGACTTGCCTGGCGCAGAATCGTATGATTATATCCTGACAAGTTTTTTGTTTGATAATTTTGAGGAACGAGCTGCCTTTATCATTTTCAATTCTCTCAACACCCGGCTTAGTGCTTCAGGATACTGGATCAATACAGATTTTCAGCTCACTGGCCCCCCGTGGCAAAAACTGATGTTAAAGGGAATGTATCTTTTTTTCAGCCTCTTTACTGAGCTAAAAACCTCTACCCTGCCTGCCATGCCTGAGCTTTTCTGCAGAACCGGATACAGCCTTTGTGAAGAAGCCATATTTTACGGAAATTTTATAGCAACCAGGCTCTATCAGAAAGCCTGATCATTCATTATACACTTACCTGCATAAGCCTGAAAAGATCAGATTTCCCATACGTACATACTGGCTGAATTGCTTGCGTACCTGGGTCTAGACACTGAGGGTCAGGAAACAGAGGAATATGAATAGGGGGAATTTCATGGGTATGATTGTCTTTATCAGACACTGGAAATGCCTTCTGTTTTTGATTATTGGCCAAAAGTAATTTTGATAGTATATAGGGATTTCATGATTGCCAAAACTGATTTTTATGTTATTTCAAAAACAATCAGAACTTTTTTTAATTTTTAGTTAATAAACTAAAAATGAATGAACGAGGTCAGCGCATTATGGCTCCAGTCTATTGAAGAATTACAGGAAGTTCCAATTGATCAGCTGGAATGGTTTATCCAAAACAGTGTTCTTTCAACGATTCCGGAAGGCGAAAATCTGTTAAAACCTGAACAGCCCATTGATTATACAGATATCATTTTACAGGGAAGCATCAGGCTTTACAAGATCCAGAAGTCTGATCTGGTTGAATTGAGGATCCTGGAAGCTGGGGATATTTCAGGGTATCTGCCTTTTTCAAGGGGTAAAATATCTGTGATTTATGCCCAAACCCTTACAGACTGCATCATATTAAGGTTTCCCATTGAAAAAATGGACGAAATGCTCCATACAAAGTTCGAGCTTACCCAGGCCCTTGTCCATGTCATGAGTACCCGTGTCAGGGAGGCAACCAGTCTTTTGCAACAAAATGATAAAATGCTGGCCCTTGGAAAGCTTTCAGCAGGCCTTGCTCATGAGCTTAACAATCCAGCAGCAGCACTGATACGGGGCTCGGCTACCCTAAAAGACCATCTCCGGTTATCACCAGATGCAGTAGAGAACCTGATCAGGTTAAAGCTTGATTTTGAAGATTTCCATAAAACATGTGCTACTTTTTTTGCGCTTCTCGGTCGCCACGACAGCCCCACCCTCACAATTATGCAACGGGCAGACAAGGAGGATGAAGTAATAGAATGGCTTTCTGAGAAGCAGGTTGACCGTAGACAGGAGTTTGCTGAGAACCTCGTAGATTTTAATTTTGGAATTGCCGAGCTTGAGTCAGTCACGGAATTTGCAAAACCAGGGCAGTACTCAACCCTCTTCAACTGGATCAATACGATGCTGATCACAGAACGTATGGTTTCAGATATCCAGGAAGCAAGTACAAGGATCGGAGCCCTCGTTCAGTCTATAAAAACCTTTACGCATATGGACCAGGGGCATGACAAGCAGCTCACAGACATCCATACAGGGATCCGCAATACCCTGGCTATGCTTGACTTCAAGATAAAAAAGGAAAATATACATGTAGTAAAGAACTATGATCCGCAGCTTCCTGAATTGAAGGTGATGATCGGAGAAATGAATCAGGTATGGACTAACCTGATCGACAATGCGCTGGATGCCATGGAAGATCAGAAGTCAGGTATTCTGGAGATAGCAACCACTCATTCTAAAGAATATGCAGAGATCAGGATCATTGATAATGGCCCTGGAATTGCAGAGGATGTGCGTGCCTGCATCTTTGATCCTTTCTATACTACGAAAGAAGTGGGAAAAGGCACCGGTATGGGGCTTGATGTTGTATCCAGAATTGTACGCCAGCATCAGGGAACCATCAAGGTAGAATCTGTTCCGGGTCATACTTCTTTTATCGTCTGCCTCCCCATTTCGGATACTGCTCACAAAAATTTGTAAAAGATGAATTTGCCCATCATATTCTGTATTGATGATGACCTGCAGGTATTGCGTGCCATTACCCGCGACCTAAAGACCAGGTACAGGGAACAGTATAAGGTTTTGAGTACGGTTGTTGTTTCAGAGGCCCTTGAAACCTTGCAGCAACTAAAGAACAGCGGCGATAACATCGCTTTATTTGTTTCAGACCAGCGGATGCCTGAAATGGAAGGCATAGAATTTCTGGAAAAGGCCATGACATTCTTTCCCTATGCGAAAAGATTGCTGCTTACAGCCTACTCCGATACTGAAGCAGCTATAAAGGCCATCAATAAGGTTCAGCTTGATTATTACCTTGTGAAACCCTGGGATCCGCCTGAAGAAAAATTATACCCTGTTATAGATGGCCTTTTAGATGATTGGAAGAACATCTTCGTTCCTGAATTCAAGGGAATTAAGGTGATAGGTCATCAGTTTTCAAAAAGTTCCTATTCTATTAAAGAATTCCTGGCTGGTAACCTCGTGCCTTATCATTGGGTTGACCTGAAAGACAATAAAGATGCTTATGATCTTTTATCGTCCAATAAGCTTGACGAAAACCAACTCCCTGTAGTGTTCTTTGAAGATGGTACTTTTCTTGTCAAGCCAGAAATTCCAGCCATAGCAAAAAAGCTGGGATTCAGCCCCCAGGTAAAACTCGATATGTATGATGTAGTGATCATTGGTGCCGGGCCTGCAGGTCTTGCCGCAGGAGTATACGGATCGTCTGAAGGGCTCAAAACACTTCTCATTGAAAGGCGTGCTCCCGGAGGCCAGGCCGGTACAAGTTCACGTATTGAAAATTACCTTGGCTTTCCGACAGGGATCAGTGGAGCAGAGTTAACATTCAGGGCCATGACCCAGGCCACCCGTCTGGGAACTGAATTTCTAACGCCTAAATCTGTTCAGTGTATCGCCCAGAATGACGGTTATACCAAGATTGTACTTGAAGATGGCTCAGAGATCAATACCCGAAGTGTGGTCATCACTACGGGTGTAGAATACAGGAAGCTTGAAACAGAAGGTCTCGACCGATTCACCGGAGCCGGAGTCTACTACGGAGCTGCCAATACCGAAGCTTTCTCCTGCAGCCAGAAAGAAGTGTTTGTTGTTGGCGGGGGAAATTCGGCAGGCCAGGCAGCCATGTATCTCTCCAAATTTGCACGCTCGGTATGCATCATTATCAGAAAGAATGATCTTTCCAGTACGATGTCGGCCTACCTGATACACCAGATCGAAGAAACCGGCAATATCCGTATTCTCCCCTGTACCCAGATCACCGGGGCAAATGGCAATGAACACCTTGAAGAACTTCTTTTAAAGGACTTGAACACTGATGAATCATCTGCAGTGAATGCGGATGCCCTCTATATTTTTATCGGAGCAAGGCCCTATACTGACTGGATCGGCGAAGATATTCTGAAAGATAAGAAAGGCTTCATCGCTACAGGGCGTGACCTGCAGCAATACCCGCAATTCAAATCGATCTGGAGACAAAACAGGGATCCCTATCTTTTAGAAACCAGTCGCCCGGGTATCTTTGCCGCTGGCGATGTACGTGCCGGAGCCATGAACCGCGTGGCATCGGCAGTGGGTGAAGGTTCTATGGCCATCAGCTTTGTCCATAAGTTTCTGGCTGAGGTAAAATGATTGAATGAGGGTATCTGCCCTGCAAATTTATTTTACGATGATCAGATTCCTGTGAATACTATTTATTTTATGAAAAAAAGGCGCGAGGTTATTCACACGTACCGGATTACTGGCAGAAAGCGTACCCGTTACTGGAAATGAGCCATTGGATACATGTACAAAGAAGCCCTGCATGGAGGCAATAATGTTCCCTGCAATACCATCGCTGGAGATCCCGTTCACATAGGAACTATAGATTCCCGTATAGGGGTCGGTCTTTCCTGAATCGAAATAATAGACAGCATTATCGATATTAGTACGGACCCAGCCAGCCGGTGCATCCCAGTCAATGGGTGAAGGATATGGGTTACCAACAAGGTTAAATCCCTGTGTAAACTGCCTGTTATTATTGTAAAGAGAAAC
>JAYWCR010000236.1:0-10869 GCA_043780395.1 Sphingobacteriales bacterium | reverse complement strand
AATATGTCTGTACTTCTCTGTGCCCCTGCGGCAGAACGAAAAAAATTAAGCTTCCTTGACCAATTTCTTACGCTTTGGATCTTTATGGCCAT
Source organism: Sphingobacteriales bacterium (assembly GCA_043780395.1). Classification (GTDB taxonomy): domain Bacteria; phylum Bacteroidota; class Bacteroidia; order Sphingobacteriales; family Sphingobacteriaceae; genus JANLVJ01. Next base: position 10,777 of record JAYWCR010000236.1, on the reverse strand, counting down.
GGGTGCCGGGGTGGCGATCAGTTATTTTATACCTGCAAGTAAAACGTTCATTAACTCCTTTCAATCAGGAACAACCAATATTCCAATTGCCATTGGTTTGATTCTGATGATGTACCCTCCCTTTGCAAAAGTTAAATTTGAAGAGCTGGGAAAAGTATTTCAGAACCTCAGAATACTTTCTTTATCCCTGGTCATGAACTGGCTGATCGGCCCGTTTCTCATGTTCTTTCTCTCCATTATATTTTTGCGCGATCACCCGGCCTATATGATCGGGCTGATCATGATCGGCCTTGCCCGCTGTATAGCCATGGTCATTGTATGGAATGAACTTGCTGAAGGTAACCGTGAATATGCTGCAGGCCTGGTGGCCTTTAACAGTATTTTCCAGGTGCTTTTCTACAGTCTTTTTACCTGGATCTTTATTACCGTCTTGCCCCCGTATTTCGGCATAGCCGGTCTAAAAATTCATATCAGTATCGGTCAGATCGCTCAAACCGTGTTTATCTATCTTGGGATACCGTTCTTTGCCGGATTTCTGACCAGACTGGTCTTAAGGAAACTAAAAGGGGATGCATGGTATACCAGTATTTTTATTCCGGCAATCAGCCCCATTACCCTGATTGCCCTGCTCTTTACGATTCTTACCATGTTCAGCCTGAAAGGTGGGCTGATCGTTCAGATTCCCTTTGATGTAGTGCGCATTGCCATTCCCCTGGCAATCTATTTTCTGATCATGTTTCTGGTGACCTTCACTGCCGGCCGCTGGCTGGGAGCTGATTATTCACAGAATGCGGCCCTGGCCTTCACGGCTTCAGGAAATAATTTTGAACTTGCCATTGCAGTGGCAATCGGCGTATTTGGGATAAACAGCGGAGAGGCGTTTGCCGGTGTTATCGGCCCCCTGGTTGAAGTACCTGCCCTGATCGGCCTTGTTAAAGTTGCCTTTTGGCTCCGTAAAAAATATTATATGCCTGTCATCGCTAAAACTGACCTATAATTTTCTACCTATGAAAATAGCCCTCTTCTCAGATATCCATGCCAACCTTCCGGCACTGGAAGCCATGCTGGCAGATATTGATACACGCAGCCCTGATGTGATCTATTGCCTGGGTGACCTGGTCGGGTATAATACCTGGCCCAATGAGGTGATCCGCGAAATCAGGCGCCGGCGCATTCCTACCATTGCAGGAAATTATGATTTCGGGGTGGGCCGTTCAAGCCATGACTGTGGTTGTGCTTATAAAACTGAAGAGGAAAAGGCGCTGGGTAAAAAATCTATTTCCTATACAAATACGGTTATGGGTGAAGAAGAACGTTCTTATTTAAGAACTCTGCCTGCCCATATAAAGCTTGAATTCCAGTTAAACCATGATAAGCTGAACCTGCTGCTGGTACATGGCAGCCCCCGCAAGATCAATGAATACCTTTTTGAAGACCGGGATGAGAAAAGTATGCTCCGGATCATGGAGTCGGCAGATGCGGATATCCTGTGTTTTGGTCATACCCATAAGCCCTACCACCGGATACTGACTTCTTCTGACGGTTTGGAAAACCGGTACCGCCATGCGATCAATATCGGTTCAGTTGGCAAACCCAAGGATGGAGACGCCCGGGGCTGCTACCTGATGCTTACCATCGATGAAAACAGCAGTAAACTCGTAAGAGAAAGCTTATCTGTAGAATTCATCCGGTTTGAGTACGATGTAGAGCGTGCTGCAAGATCCATAGAAGAGAGCCCCCTGCCTGATGAATTTGCGGCCATGCTCAGAAATGCATGAAGAATGATCAGATCATCTGAAACAATGCATATCTTGAAAACAGAAACAAGATCATGGTTGCTCAGGAAATGATTTCAGTACAAAAATACCGGGATAAGGATGCCCCCAGGAATGGTTCCCGGCTTTTGTCAGTAGATTTTCTCAGGGGCTTTATTATGGTGCTTCTTGCCCTTGAAAGCACCCAACTTTATTCATCTCTGTCAAAGGCGTCAACAGGAAGTCTGGTTCTTCCTGTGCTGAACCAGTTCTTTCATCATCCCTGGCATGGCCTGCATTTTTGGGATCTGGTGCAACCTGTATTCATGTTTATTGCCGGGGTTTCGCTGGCCTTTTCTTTAAACCGGCAAAAAAGCAGCCTGAGCTGGAACCAGTCGTTTGCAAAAGTAAGTAAACGTTCGGCCTGGCTCTTTTTCTGGGGTGTGCTGGATTACATGGTCAGGGATCATCACCTTTCCTTTGAACTCTGGGACGTACTCACCCAGCTTGCCTTTACAGGCATGGTTGCTTTTCTGGTAGCGGAACTTTCCTTTCCTTTGCAGGCGCTCATCAGCCTGGGATTTTTACTTATCCCTGAAATACTTTACCGGTTCATGCATATTCCGGGCTTTGACCAGCCTTTTACCGACCAGCATAATTTCGGAAACTTTATGGACCTGATGCTGATGCATAAAATCAATACAGGTGGCTGGGTAGCTATTAACTGCCTTTCTACCTCTGCCCATACAATCTGGGGCCTGATGGCAGGGCAACTCCTGCTTGCAGAGAAACCGAATTCAGCGAAAGCAGGTATACTGCTGATGGCAGCCTTTACATTACTTGCCCTTGGATTTGGTCTGGACCTTACTGGCATTACTCCCATAATCAAGAAGATTGCTACCAGCAGTTTTGTGCTGGCCTCGGGTGGCTTTTCTATGCTCTTCCTTGCGCTCTGCTATTGGTGGATCGACATCAGGAACCACCGCCAGCATCTAACCTTTTTCACCCTTGTAGGCATGAATTCAATCTTTATCTACCTCTTCTTTGAAATTGCAGGTGAACGCTGGTTCAATGAATATATCAGAGATATAGTCACCGGACTACTGACATTCAGCTATTTATCGAACCTCTCAGTTTCCATAATGGCTTCGCTTTGCATCTTTAGCCTTGAATGGGGTCTCTGTTATTTTTTATACCGGAAAAAAATATTCTTTAAGATTTAAATCCCTGACCTTTTCCCCGGGGAAAGGGTCAGGGCAAGACCGTCAGGCAATAGTACCTGAATTTGAGCTAAGCTTGTTCAACACGCCCAGGCCTGTACAGGCATCCCAGCCGGGGCCTGCGTTATAGCCTAACTTTGATGAAGTAGTTATATTATTTCCATGCACAATATCGCGGCATAAGCCAGGTGTTGAATAGATCAGGGGATTTATAAATCCTGCCTTCTTCTGACTCTGCTGGTTGACCAGGGCTATGAGCCCTGCCATCAGGGGTGCAACGGCACTGGTACCACCAATAACCATCTGCTGCCCGTCAACCAGTACACTATACCCCGATGCAGGATCGGCGTTTCCGGCCACATCGGGTACGCCCCTGCCTTTAAACTGCGTACTTGCAGAAAGTGGCACCCCGGCTGAGGCCTGGTAAGCAGGCAGGGGAAATACTTCAGACACCCCACCTCCGGTAGCAGAATCATTGGAGGCATGCCATACAGTTTCAGCACTGATAGTTTGACCGCTTACCACCAGGTGGGTACCTCCGCAGGCAAGGACATAGGGGCTTGATGAGGGAAAGTCAACGTGCACTTTACCATCTGTCTGCCCGTCTCTGGATCCGCTATCCCCGGCTGCAGCGCAGATGGTTACCCCCAGGGTGGCCGCAGACTGGAAATCATCATTGAAGTTCTTTAAAGATTGAGCTGTCCAGTTCATTTCTGCAGAACCCCAGCTGATGGAAACTACACTGGGTTTGTTGACCATATCATGAACAGCCTGTGAAATGGCATCCAGGAAACCCTGGTCAGTATTTGGCGCAAAATAAACCGTGATGGAAGCACCGGGGGCTACAGCACCCGCTATTTCAATATCTAGCATCACCTCCCCATCTGCTCCGTTAGGATCACCGGGGCTGTTCGTACCTCCATCAACAAGTACCTGATTTACCTTTGGTGCCGGAATCCCAAGCTGTTTGAAATAGCTGGCTATGTCTGCTGCCTGGTAGCCACCGCCAAGCTCGATGATGCCGATGCTCTGCCCGGTACCGTCAACACCCTTTGGAAAACCATAGATCTGGGCCAGCTGGTTGGCAGTAAATGACTGGGAAACATGTGGATGTTTATGGGGGGCTTTGCCGGGTATAATCTTCGGCTGGTACATCGTATGGGCTACAGGGCGGTTATCCAGACCAAATACGCCCTGTATAATTTCCTTTAAATTTTCAGGAATATAGATATCACCCGAACGGCCTCTGAATACTGGCCCCGAACTATCTGTATATGCACTGAGCTTTACCTGAAAAGCTTCTTCAAAATCTTTAATACAACCTTCCAGCCTGATAGTACGGGTACTAATTTCTGTCTTTAAAAGTTTAAGATGATGAATTGCAGCAAACTCCCTGATCATATCAATATCCGCTGCCGAAGCACCAAATTTATCTTCATAATCAGCAAAAGAGAGCTGCTCACCTTTTTCCAGAGCATCACCGATATCATTCTTCCTCCTGAGCCTGACGCTGATCTGAATACATTCATTTCTGTCTTTAATTTCTGAGGAAGTACCGGATGGCTTGTTTTTAAAGCTTCCACCGAGAATAATTTTATTTGCTGATATCATTCGCTTATAGAGTTAAGATGAATTAAAATAAGCTTAAGGGTTCATATTTTACATTTTAAGAGCTTAATAATTTTGATACATTACAGGTTCTTATTTAAAGGCTGATTATTTTGAAATTTATCTAAAAAAAGATTTTAATGGAATACAGGCAATTAGGTGCATCCGGATTAAAAGTTCCGGTTTTAAGTTTTGGTACAGCCACCTTTGGAGGTAAAAACGACTTTTTCAGGGCCTGGGGAAATACCCAGCTGGAAGATGCCTGCAGAATGGTGCAACTTTGTATGGATGCAGGTGTTACCCTCTTTGATTCTGCAGATATTTATTCAGGAGGCGTTTCTGAAGAAATACTTGGTCAGGCATTGGCAGGCATAAGAAATGAAGTGCTTATCTCAACAAAGACAAGTTTCAGAATGTCTGACAGGCAGAATGACTGCGGCTCGTCACGTCTTCATATTCTGAAGTCTTGTGAAGACAGCCTTCGCAGACTGAAAACCGATCATATCGATATATACCATATGCATGGGTTTGATGGCAATACCCCCGTAGAGGAAACCCTGCGAACCCTGGATACGCTGATCTCAAGTGGCAAGGTCAGGTATATTGCCTGTTCAAATTATTCAGGCTGGCACCTTATGAAATCACTTTCTGCCTCTGAGCGCTATGGATGGTCAAAATATATAGCCCATCAGGCTTATTATTCATTGCTGGACCGTGAATTTGAATGGGAGCTTATGCCTCTTGGAATTGACCAGAAAATAAGTACGATTGTCTGGAGCCCCCTGTCATCGGGAAGGCTTTCAGGTAAATTCAGGCGTAACCAACCTTTGCCGGAGAATAACCGGATGAGCCAGGGAGGCAGCCATGGGCCGGCTACAAATTTTGAATTACTCTATACCATTATTGATGCCCTTGATGAGGTAGCCGAAGAGACCGGAAGGTCTATATCACAGATCTCCATCAACTGGCTCTTACAAAGGCCCACGATCGCCTCTGTACTCATCGGAGCAAGAAATGAAGAGCAGCTTGTAGATAACCTGGCTGCAACAACTTTTAAACTGACACATGAGCAGATGAAAAAGCTTGATTCGGCAAGCCAGCTTCCAAAGATCTACCCTTACTGGCATCAGGCTCAGGATACCAAATTGAATCCATTACCTGAATTTTATGCAGTATAAGTATTGAAATTTAATACAGATTCTTAAATTTAATAGGATCCAAACGCAGTTATGAGAACAACCTCGCTTTTTATTGGCTTATTGATCGCAGGTACAGCCTGTGCCCAGACCAGCCAGCCTGTATTTAAAACAGGGACTAAATTTGATTATGCCCTGGATTTCAACGGGCAGAGCTTTGAATATGACCTGACACTCAAAAGTATGACCTCACCCCTTGTGCTGGAATGGACAGTGCCCACCTATGGGACCGGAACCTACCAGATCTCACAAAAAGGACTACAAAGTGGTACAATGCTCAATTTTGACCAGGTAGCGCCAAATACCGATACCCAGTTAAAAGACAATGAAACAGTGATCCTTATTTCAAAAGATTCATTCGCCGGCCTGCTTAGAAGCGGAAGCTTTACCTATACAGGCGCAACCTTTTCTAAAAAGCCTGAAGTAACGCCCCTGCTCATTCAGGTGAAAGGAAAACCACTTGACCTGATCCACGTGGCCACCCCCGATGGGCTTACCGAACTCTGGATTTTGAACAATCCTGATTTTCCGCTTATTGCCCGTATTAAAGGAAATCCTCAGAACGTAAACTATACCCTTACGAATATAGAAAATTGAACGGGCAGCATACTGACGCCATCACGGACCTGTGCATCCTGAGCCTTGATCTGGGAACTACCCATATCAAGGCTTATGCGTATACGACCAGTGGTCAGGTACTTGCCGGTGTAAACCGGCCTGTGATGTATACAGATCAGGGATTACAAAACCCTGAGCGCACCCTGAAAGATATACTGCTGATATTGAAGGAACTGGCAGGCTGCCTGAAACTTATAAGCCTGCAGCCTGCAGGGTTATGCATAAGCGGTGCCATGCACAGCATCATGCCCGTAAACAGGCAGGGAAAATCGCTGGCTCCAGCAATGCTCTGGTCTAATAATTCAGGAGCCGAGATAGCCCGGGCGCTGAAAGGAACCCAGGCGGCTGATGATCTTTACGCCCAGACTGGCACCCCTGTTCATCCGATGAGTCCATTTATCAAACTGAACTGGATGAAAGCGCATGACCCCATGCTCTTCAAGGATGCCTTTAAATTTATTTCCATTAAGGAATATATCTATTTTCACTTAACCGGTCAGTTTCATATAGATTTTTCAATTGCTTCAAGCACAGGCCTTTTTCATACACAAGACCTTTGCTGGAGTGGGGCTGCTCTTGATTTTACCGGCCTGGATGCTGAACGGCTGGGCCTGCCGGTAAGCCCCTATCATCAGGAATCATTTTTGCCCGCTATAAAAAGCAAGCTGGGTTTGATGAATGATTTTCCTGTCATCATCGGGGCCAGCGATGGTTGCCTGGCATCGCTGGGTGCGGCGCCTCTGACAGAAGGGAATATTTCACTAGGCCTTGGTACAAGTGCGGCCCTGAGAACTCCGGTCAGGCGTTTCATCGCAGACGGGCATCAGAGAACTTTTACCTACCTGCTTGATGAATCATATTATATAATGGGTGGCCCGTCCAATAATGCCGGTACTGTTTATTCATGGCTCATTTCACTCTTTTCAACAGGAAAACAAGGAGCTGAGAATTTTGAAAAAATGAATACCCTGGCCTCAGGCATTGAACCCGGAGCAAACGGACTCTGCTTTATGCCCTATATTTTCGGAGAACGTGCACCGCTCTGGGATCCTGGCGCTACAGGTTCATTTTCAGGGATCCGCCCCATGCATACCCAGGCCCATTTTGCCCGTGCTGTCATGGAAGGTATCATTTTCAACCTGCGTTTTATTCTTGAGATACTTGAGGAGAAAGTGCCTGTGCGAAATATCTTTCCTTCAGGTGGGCTATGCAGATTCCCGCTCTGGCAAAAAGCCCTGACAGACATTCTTCACAGGGATTTGAATTTTTCAAATGGGAAAGAAGATTCTTCTGCAGGTGCTGCCATCATGGGTCTTGCCTCTTTAACGATAATTCCATCTATCACAGAGCAGCAGCTTTTTTATACAGATTCAGAGCTTCAGGGTCCTGACCCCCGGCAGGCCGATGCATACGAACCCCTATATCATGATTTTTGCCAAAAATTAAAGGATCTGCACTGAGTTCTTTATTTTAGTGATCTAGAATAGCAGCCTGCATGAAGATCCTTGTCATAGAAGATGAAAAAGGCCTGAGAGAAAGTATTATCCGGTATTTTAAAGAAGATGGCGATATCTGTGAGTCAGCTGCTGATTTCAGTACTGCCATGGAGAAAACAGGGATTTATCAGTACGACTGTATCTTACTGGACCTCGGCCTTCCCGATGGAAATGGGTTTAAGATCGTTGAATTTTTAAAAAAACAAGGAAGAGAAGATGGGTTACTGATTATTTCAGCCCGCAATTCACTGGATGACAGACTTAAAGGTCTGAATATGGGTGCTGATGATTACCTTGTAAAACCCTTTCATCTTTCAGAATTAAAAGCCAGAGTTGCTGCAATTATCAGGCGGAAAGCATTTCAGGGCAATAACGCCCTGAACTTTGAAGAGATCTTCATAGATTTTGCCTCCAGACAGGTGCGCGTGGAGCAGCATGAACTGCCTCTGACAAGGAAAGAATTTGACCTTCTCTTATATTTCATCTCCAACAAAGGAAAGGTAGTGTCAAAAACTGCCATTGCCGAACATCTCTGGGGTGATCAGATCGACTCAGCAGACAGCTTTGATTTTATCTATACCCATGTCAAGAACCTGCGTAAAAAACTGGTTGAAGCAGGAAGCAAGGATTATATACATTCTGTGTATGGGATGGGATACAAACTATCGCTCCAATGAAACTTGCCAGCAGGTATAACCGTGTAAACCTGGTAGCAGCGCTGATCGTGCTGCTGATGACGGGCCTGACCTATTACCAGGCAATCAGCTATATTCTGACGCGGCAGCTTGATCAGGGTCTAAAAGTAGAAGAGCAGGAAATTCTTTCTTCTATTCGCCAGAAGGGTCTGATCCCAGAATCTACCAAGTACGACGACCAGCAGATCCATTACCAGAAAAGCACTGTTCCGGCCGTCCGCACCTTTCGCAGCCGTGATTTTTACAATGAACATGAGCTTGAGCCGGGGCGTGAGTTACTGACCCATGTAGCGCTGAATGGAAAAAATTATAATATATCCATCATTCTTTCAAGGGTAGAATCTGATGAACTCATTCAGCTCATTTTCTGGATCACCATCCTGATAGCCCTTGGCACCTTGCTGATCCTGTTCATTCTGAACAGGATCATTCTAGGGAAACTCTGGCAGCCATTTTATTCAACCCTTGCCGAAATTAAAAACTTCCAGCTGAACAAGGCCTCGGGATTAGAAATTCAGGATTCAAAGATCGATGAATTCAGGGAATTAAACCAGGCTGTACAAAGTATGGCTTCAAGAGTAAGCAGTGAATTTTCTGATCTTAAAGTATTTACTGAAAATGCATCTCATGAATTAATGACTCCAATTGCTGTGATCCGTTCTAAGCTCGATTCCCTTATCCAGATGGAATCGTTGAGCAGGGAACAGACTGAGCACCTTGGCGATATCTATGAAGCCGTCTCAAGAATGGCCCGGATCAATCATTCACTGCTCTTGCTGGTAAAAATTGAGAACAATCTTCTTGGGCATACAGAACAGATCGCCATGGACCAGCTGATCATGCTCAAATCGAGGCAGTTTCAGGAACTCATCGCTAACCGGGGTTTACAACTTCGTTTAAGCCTGGTGCCCGTGATGTTGCATATGAGCCAGTACCTGGCAGATATTCTGCTGAACAATCTTTTTACAAATTCTGTAAATCATAATATAACAGGAGGGGATATTGAGGTTCTCCTTGAAACCAATAAAATAGTTTTCAGTAATCCAGCCCACGATGGACCCTTATCTGACAAGATCTTTGGAAGATTCCAGAAAGGCGCAGGATCTGAAGGTACGGGCCTGGGCCTGACTATTGTACGGCAGATCTGTCTGGGCCTGGGCTGGGAACTTTCATACTCCTATGCAGGCAAACGCCATCTTTTTATGATCAGTCTTTTAGAAACCGCCATTTAAAACATAGATACTACAGATTTTACTCAATTTCAATTCATAAGTTCGATCCAATATTGTTTTAACAAACTTGTTCAATCCGGAACCCTGATTTATATGCTACGCTTTTGAAATTTTTATTCTTCTTTTTTATAAGCTGTCTTCCTTTTCTGGCAGGTGCTCAGGAGAGAGACCTGAATTTTTACCTGCAGCAGGGTGCTTCCAGTTCCCCGCTTCTTAAAGACTATTCAAATCAGGTTAAATCATCAACCCTTGACAGCGCCCGGGTGAGAGCCTCCCAACAGCCCCAGCTGAATGCAAACGCCCTTGCCCAGTACGCACCGTCAATTGGAAACTTTGGTTATGACCAGGCCATCAGCAATGGAGGTAATTATACCGCTACAGTGAATGCAAGCCAGCTCCTTTTCAATCATGCCCTGCTCCATACGCAGTTGCAATCGGTAAGGGTGAGAAAGGACAGCATTGTGAACAATTCCAGCATTTCAAAGCGTGATCTTAAAAAGGCCATCACTGTCCAGTATATCACCGCCTATTCAGACCTGCGGCAGCTTGGCTTCCAGCAGGAACTGTTTGCCCTCTTGCTTGGACAGGAGAAACTTCTCAAGAAGCTGGTGCAGGCAGGCATTTTCAAGCAGAGTGATTACCTGACATTTCTTGTTTCCCGGCAGGCCCAGGAAGTAACTATCAGCCAGATCAACATCACTTTCCACAATGATCTTTTTACCCTGAATCAGCTGGCTGGTATTGCTGACAGCAGTAGTGTACTACTTGCAGAACCTGGTATTGTACCCCGAGAAAGCCTTCTCCCGGCACAGTTGCCAGGCTTTCATAAATTCATGATCGACAGCCTGCAGATCCTGAATCAACGGAGCCTTCTTTCTGCCACCTATCGCCCGAAACTAAGCTGGTTTGCCGATGCAGGTACGCAAACCAGCCGGCCATCATTTTTATACAAGACCTT
>JAYWCR010000235.1:0-4390 GCA_043780395.1 Sphingobacteriales bacterium | reverse complement strand
AGCTTGTTCCTGACCGAAAATTCTATAATGCGGTCAATCATGAGTATATAGCTTGATGAATAAATATTTCATGTTCCGGAGAACAGTGTATTTAAATCAGGCTATTTTGGGAGGCTGGAAGATAGAATTCCGATGGGGCAAAAGCAGGTTGTCTGTAGCCTGTGGCAAAGCAGGATGCAATAGAAAAGCAAATGTGTTTTTCAGGTAAAATACCTCCGGCGGCATATAAAGCTGTATAACAAGCGCCTGGGTATCTATGGTTTTGAAAGGCAACTGCATATCTTCTGCATAATCTGCATCTACCACCTGCGTGTCGAGATAGTGCATTTTAATAAATCCCAAAACTGTGGTTGAGGGGTAAAGATGCTTATGCTGAATAAAATGCCTTATCAGGAGCGGGGTCTTGGCAAGGTCTCCGAGCTGCATCGTTTGCATTAAAAAAACAAATAACAGCATACGGGTTATTCTCAGTTGCATAAATCTGACAACCTTCAAGTATTAAAAATGTTTATTCCTTTAGTTAATAAACCAAAGGAATAAACAGGAACATTGCAGTGAATATGAAACCAGGGGATGGTCATTATTCTTCAACTATCAGAGTTTGCGGGGTTGCGGCTTTCATCCTTGTCATCAGCCAGGCCAGCTGCCGCTGGGTCTGCGCTTTAATTTCCTGACAGGCAGTACTAAGTTCCTTGTCGCGTAAACCATCAGCTCCCTGATTCAGAATGGTACAACAAACCTGCACTTCAGTGGCAACCAGATACAGATCATGCAGGTCGAGTAGCAAAGCCATACCCCCATTTCGTGTGCCTTTCAATAAGGTTTTTGTGAGCCGGTCGGGTTCACTAACTTTCTCACTTTGATATTTATGGGTGAAAGGATTTATCTGCGCTGCCAGTTTATCAGACCAGGAGGCAAGTAACTGACAGGTTTGATAAACATCAGGCTCCTGGCCGTGTGCTTCTGAAACTTTTCGGAATGCCTTCGCCAGGTCAGTCTCCGCCCTGTATACCAGGTCAATGTATGTTCCGATATGCATATCAGGCCTCCTTGGTTGTTAGTTTTTCTTTTATAGTTCCCAGGGCTTCACTCAGGGTATTCAGAAAACCTGTCTTACTGATCTTTACTGCTGAATATTTAAAATGAGGTTGCTTGCTTACAGGGTCATATTCAGAAAGGGTCAGTTCGTTTGCAGCACGGCGCCGGTCATTTCCGTTATCCCAATACCCATAGTGAAAGGGTATGAAGACCATTCCCGGCTCTATACCGCCAATTTTTGCCGGTTCAATTACCTTGCCCCTGCGGCTTTGCACTTCGATCATATCACCCTCGGCGATCCCATATCTGGCTGCATCCAGCTCTGAAAGCTGCACATAAGCATCGGGCGCAGCATCTTGCAGGGCTTTAGACCTGCCTGTTTTCGTACGGGTATGAAAATGGTAAACCAACCTTCCGGTTGTTAACCATAGTGGGTATTCTGCATCGGGCATTTCATGGGGCTGCTGGTAATCTGCACCCTTCAAGAAGGCCTTACCTTTTGGGTCGATGGCCTTGTAAGCTTCTTCATCGTAGGCGGCACCCGTATCCAGGTCATAATTATAGGCCTCACAATAGTCAGCATCGGTATTAAATTTGCCTTCTGTATATAAATGGGGCGTACCATCGGGAAACTGCTCATTACAGGGCCATTGGATACCACTCCCCTGGCTAAGTTTTGCATAGCTCAGGCCTGTATAGTCGCAGGGCCTTCCCCGGGTGCACTCTTTCCAACCTTCAAAAACTTCTTCCGGAGTGTTCCACTTAATTAACGGGGCACCCTGTTTGTCGCGAAAATCCATACGGCGTGAATAGTCCAGAAAGATCTGCAGGTCGGGCCGTGCTTCTCCCGGGGGTTCTACCGCTTTATGAGAGATATGTACCGTACGGTCAACATTGGTAAAGCAACCTGTTTTCTCGCCCCATATCGCTGCAGGCAATACCACATCTGCATACGCAGCAGTTTCGGTCATAAAGCAATCCTGCACCACTATAAATAAATCTTCTTTTTGAAGGATCTTCCTGATCCGGCCAAGTTCAGGCATGGAAACGGCAGGGTTTGTTCCGCTGATCCAAAGCATGGAGATCGATCCCTGCTCTGCATACCTCCAGATCTGCATGGCATGCGTAGGTGGCGACCAATGCGGAAGTCTGTCTGGTTCTACATTCCACAGATCAGCAAGCTCCTGTACATGCTTTTTATTCCCCCAGTTCCGGAATCCCGGAAAGTCGCCGTCAGCCCCGCACTCACGGTTATTTTGTGCCGTGGGCTGGCCATTCATCTGGTAAATTCCGCATCCTTGCTTCCCTATCAGCCCACGGATCAAATGAATATTATTAATCTGTACAGCAGCAGAGGTTGCCTGCATAGACTGATAAACGCCCTGCAAGGCCGTAGATACAAGCGTTTTACACGCAGACAGGATCTCTGCTGCAGCCCGGAGCTTATCTGCAGGCACATGCGATACTTCCTCTACCCGTTCAGGCGTCCACTGGGAAACAATCTTTTTTAGTTCCTCAAAACCTACCGTACTTGCCTGGATAAATTCCTTATCGATACTCCCTGACTCCATAATCAGGTTAAGAAGGCCGTTCATTACAGGAATGTTCGTACCAACAAGGGGTGCAAGGTGAACCGTTGCCTTTTGCGCTGTATAGGTTTCCCTTGGATCTATCACCACAAGTTTAGGTGGATTAGGGCCAGCAAGCCGGTCCAGAATGCGCATCCATAATACAGTTTGCTGGGAGGCAAGGTTATGACCAACAAGCATAATTGCTTCAGTCGTATCCAGGTCTGTATAAGAACCCGGCTGACCATCAGAACCAAAGGACACTTTTAATGCCGCTGCTGCCGTGGCCGTACATAAACGGGTATTTCCGTCCATATGCGGTGTGCCCAGCCCACCTTTTCCAATGATGGCCAGGGCATAATATTCCTCTAAAAACAGTTGCCCGGAGGTATAAAAGCCAATACCCAGGCTGGTTTGTTTCTTTATAATTTCTTTGGATTTTTTAACCATCAGGTCCATGGCTTCATCCCAGGTGGTCTCTTCAAGCTTTCCATTCTTTCGGATCAAGGGTTTGGTTAGTCTGTCAGGGCTATTATTGGCCACCCAGGCATTCAAACCTTTTGGCCCAAGCCGCCCATGATTTACCGCATCTATAGCACGTCCGCGAACACCTACTATTTTCCCCGCCTTGACTCCTATGTCAATTCCGCAGCCATTAGAGCAGAGTACACATGCCGATTGAACCCAATGGTCAGGCTCTTCGGTGGTTTGCTGATCTACTCTTGCCGGCCAATGACCATGATAAGGGGACCGTTCTCCCCAAATGTCTTTTATGCTATCGCGGGTTTGTTCCATAGTTAAAAGGATACTTGTTTATACCCTATTCTGTTCAAATCCTATAACTTAGCTCAAAAACAAATGTTTTAGAAGAGGGTTAGAATAGCCTGAGAATTACAGACACTGAACATCCCACGCTTTATGGCATTTGTACCGTACATCAAAAAACAGACGCAGAATTTTCCTGCGGTTTACTTTGCGCTGGTAATGGCCACAGGTATTATTTCAATTGGTTGCCATTTACTCAAACTTCCTAATTTAAGTGATCTGTTTTTCTACCTGAATGAATTCCAGTACACCTTTTTGCTGCTCTTGCTACTTATAAAAATTATTTTAAATCGCAGAGAAGTTGTTGCTGAATTTATGGATAGCATTAAAGGGCCCACCTTTTTAACCTTCGTAGCCGCATCATGTATTTTAGGGGTCCAGTATTGTCTGTTAAAACATTCTTACCAGCCAGCAGTCATTCTCTGGGTTGTGGCAATAGTTGCCTGGCTGTTTGTTCTATATGCTTTTTTAGTGGTCATGATCACCAAACCACCTAAACCAAGCCTGGAGAACGGTTTAAACGGAGGCTGGCTTTTGCTGGTGGTTTCCACGGAGTCACTTTCAATTTTAGGCACACAGCTTTCTGCATATCTGCCGGCCGAAGGAACGCTTCTTTTTACGCTTGCCGCCTATTTATTAGGTCTTTTCTTCTATCTCATGCTGATACCGCTGATCTTTTTCAGACTCACCTTTGACCCTATGAAAGCAAAAGACTTTACGCCCCCTTATTGGGTACTGATGGGTGCTGCAGCCATAACCACCCTTTCAGCAGCTACCTTAATTGAGGCGACAGGCAAAATCTCCACGTTTGAAGCGCTTGTTCCCGTACTAAAGGTTCTATGCCTGTTCACCTGGATCGTTGCTACCTGGTGGATACCCTTACTGATATTGCTTGAACTATGGCGGCATCTGTTTAAAAAAGTACCTGTAAAGTACGACGCTTCTTATTGGGATACTGT
>JAYWCR010000234.1:0-24629 GCA_043780395.1 Sphingobacteriales bacterium | reverse complement strand
TCTTCCTTTTCATGAACAAGGTGAAAGCCATGGCGCTCATAGAGATTTCTGGCCATTTCAAGGCCTTTAAAAGTGAGCAGAAAAACTTTTGAAAACTGCTTCTCATCGCAAAATTCCAAGGCTTTATCCATTAGCTTGGCGCCAACTCCATAACCGATATAGTCATCATCCATAATGAACCAGCGGAGCTGTGCCTCTCCCTCTTTCTTTTTGCTTCCATTGATGATAATGGATCCTATCACTTTGTCTTCAGTAAGGGCGTAGAGCAGCAGATCTTTCTCAGGATTATAATCTGACATAAAAGCAGCAAGCTTTGTGGCCAGGTTAATTTCATATTCAAGCCCGAAGCTCCAGAATTTATGGAAGTATTTGGCCTGCATCTCAATGATTCGAGACATAAGACCCGGATAATAAGCTGAATATGCAATAATTTCCATAGGGGTTATAATTCGTTGGTCAATTTTTCAAATAGCTGCGTGCATTGATACATAGCCCTGGGTATATGGTAGCAGCCCTTCCATTTCCCGCCTTTAAGGTCCAGCAAAACTTCACCCCTGCGGTTCAGGTAGCCAAACCATTCACCGTATTGTGAATCAGGGAAATGGGCCCAGGTATATTCATGAACCTTCAGAAACCAGGCCCATAGTTCAGGCCTTCTGGTATGGGTATAAGCTTTAAGCAAACTTATAAGCGCCTCTACATGCACCCACCATAGTTTCTGATCCCATTCAAGCTGCTGGGGCGGAACTCCTTTATAATCCAGAAAATAAAAAAGGCCACCAAATTCCTTGTCCCAGCCGTATTCCATGGCAGCAAGTACAATATCGGCTGTTTTATTCAATAATAAAGTATCTCCTCTTTTTTCGGCGATATCCATAATGAACCACATTCCTTCAAGAATCGTTCCCGGGCAAATAAGTCTGCCATCCATCGTATCGGAAAACCCACCCTGAAGATCCACATTTTCAAACAGAATTCCTGTCTGCGGGTCATAAAAGGATTCTGTTAGTTCATGGATACATTCATCATAGAGTGTCTGAACCTGCCCGTCATCCAGAAGATCCTCTACCTCTGGCAATAACATAGACAGGATCATGGGCATGGATGAGTTCTTAAGACTTCTGGTTGTACCTATGCCCTTGGCATATACACCTTTGGAATTCTCACGCCTTACAAGAATATTTTTAAATGTGTCGCGTGCAATGCTGGCATATTCATCTTTTCCGGTCGCTGTATAGAGCGCACCAAAACCCAGAGAAGCAAAACAGTCTGAGAAAAGGTTATAGGGCTGAACCAGGGGCCTGCCGCGGCGGTCCATGGAAAAATACCAGTTTCCTGACTCATCCCTGCCATGTTTTTGCAGGAAGTCAGCCCCATGCAGGGCGAACTCAAGCCAGGTATCGTTTCCCTGAAGTTTTCTGTGTAAAAATGAGTAGGTCCATACCTGTCTCGCCTGAAGCCAGGTAAACTTATCAGTATCATACACATTTCCCCTTCTGTCAAGGCAGGTCAGGAAGCCACCGGCTTCCTGATCCCTGGAATGATGAAGCCAGAAGGGCAGAATATTCTCAAAAAGTTCATTCCTGTATTTATGGGCGAGGGCTGTATAATCTGGTTTAATTAGCTCAGGCATGCAGATCCCATCCTTGTCTGTATTCACGTTTTACAAACTGATTGGCTTCATCCATATTGGTAATTTTCATACCCGGGCCATCCCAGTGGAGCCGCGCAGGTCCGTTAAGAATACGGCGGCCAGATGAGTTTTTAAGGTGGGCAGCACGCAGGGCAATATTTCCAAGCAAGATTGTTTCTGTAAGCGGACCTGCATAAGAGAATGGAGAGGATGCAAAAGAAGGATCATCCTTGCGGATGGCCTCAATCCAGTTCCGCTCATGCCCACCTGAATTTCCTTCAATTCTTGGAAGGCTTGGCGCCGGCTTCTGAAAGGTATCCATTTTCTCAAATGGCACCAGCCGCGTATTTACCCCATAACAACCTGTCATAGCTTCAGTTTTGCTGCCATGCAGGATCACCCCTCCCCCATCCCAGCCCAGGGGATCGGTATCTTTAAGTGCTGCCGGGCGGTCAAAGATCAGCCCTCCATCGGTCCAGGTAAGTTTTACAGGGGGCATTTCACCCCTTGCAGGAAAGTCAAAGACAATTTTACTGGAGCCTGGAGCACTGTCAAGCGTTTCAGCAGCTTCATGGAAATCACTGTCATAGAAGGTACTTGAGGAAGCTTCTACAGCTGTAGGATAACCCAGGTTGAGGGCTCTGAAGGCAGGATCTACCAGGTGACAGGCCATATCACCCAGCGCTCCGGTACCAAACGGCCACCATCCCCTCCACTTGAAATGGTAAATAGCCGGGTTAAAGGCATGGAAAGGAGCAGGTCCAAGCCAGAGATCCCAGCTTTCTTTTGTAAGACCTGAAGGCAATGGCATTTCTTCTTTTGGATAAGGCAATCCCTGGGGCCATATAGGCCTGTTCGTCCAGACTTCCACCTTATTTACATCACCAAGAATACCCGCTTTGACCCATTCAGCAAGTTCAATATTGCTGTCATTGGAATGCCCCTGATTCCCCATCTGGGTCACAAGCTTCTTATATTTTAATGCCGCCTCGGTCAGGGCACGGGCTTCGTAAATATCATGGGTAAGTGGCTTTTGAACATATACATGCTTTCCTCTTTCCATGGCATGCATGGCGATCATCGCATGTGTATTATCGGGGGTAGCAATGACGACAGCATCAATATCACGGCCGCTTCTGGCAAGCATTTCACGAAAATCACGGTATTGCTTTGCCTTGGGAAACTGTTTGAAGGCTTTGCCAGCATAGTCAAAGTCTACATCACATAAACAGCTGACATTGGCATGGTCGCCCAGGTTTTTCATATTGTTGAATCCCATGCCCCCGACTCCAACTCCAGCCACATTCACCTTGTCGCTGGGTGCAATAAACCCTTTACCGCCCAGTACATACCTGGGTACAATCATAAACCCGGCAGCAGCTGTCGTGGTTGTTTTAATAAAATCCCGCCGGGATTGTTTCTTTTCCATGAGCAATTTTAGATCTTGGGTGAAGGGGCTTAATTTCTATAAGCGCTTATTCTAAATTACAAATTATTATGAAAAATTACATGACCTCTGTGCTTATCAGGTAAGGGCAAAAAACCTTGACAGGAATATGGCTACAGGAAATAGAATAAGAATAACTATTCCGGGAATAATGCCTGAAAAGGCTGCAGCAAGGGCAGCATTCAGTACTACAAGAGATAAGTAACCCCAGCGCACGGCTCTGGCAATATTGACCGCATCAGGGACCCTGAAGGCGATGGTAATCGGTTTAAAGGCAAGGTAAAAGAGCAGTATGATAAATGGAAAGGTTGCAAGAAAATGGGTATTTATAAAAGAAACGGTAAGCAGATAGGCGATCACAAGCAAATACAGCCAGCCTGCAAGCTGAATTCCCAGGCGATTATTTACCCGCATTTCATAGCGGCTGATGGAGGTAATGGCAGCAATAAAAATGACAGGGATCAGGATTACAATAAAGTTAAACCCGATAGAATGGGGAATGAAACTAATGCCCAATAATAGATTGGCACCCCTGCAGAAGCCCATACTCAGAGGGCCGATCGTCTCATTATGGGCTCCGTAAACATTATAGAAAATAACAAGAAAGGCAACCGCCATGGCAATAAACCCGCTTACAATGCCTGTATAAAAAGCAAGGGCAAGGCCTGAAAAGATCAGCAGATACCCCATGACCAGGGCTGTTTTACGATAAATAAGACCTGCTGAAATGGGTTTTTCAGGGTGGTTTATCCGGTTCAGGTGAGCATCCGCATAATCATTAAGCATCGCCCCTCCCCCAAACAGACCAATCGTGGACAGGCTCAGCAAACCCAGATGGATTAGCTGGGACCGGATCTGCATATGACCAGGGTACAGCAAGGCTGTAGCTCCTGAAATTGCAAATCCGGCCCAGATATCCGCAATAGCCGTCAGCATATTAGCCGGACGGATCAATTGCAACAAGCCAAAGAACTTTTTTGCCAGTATCATTCTATTAAACGAATATTTAAAAAGAGTTAAGACCGGCAATTCAACTTTAAATTAAAAGCTATGAACGGATACGGTCGATCTTCAATAGATTGGTATAACTCGTTTTAAGGTTGTCCAGAGGATTTCCTCCATAGGAGTCGTCTTGCTCTACAAAGAAATGTTCCATGCCTGCAAGTTTTGCCTGCTTGAAGATATCTTTAAAATCAATGATTCCAGTACCCACGGCTGCAAAATGCTGGTCAGCACCCTGTGCCATATCCTTGGTATGCCATAATTTGAAACGCCCTGGGTAATTTTTGAAATAATCCAGCGGGTTCTTCCCTGCCTTGGTTACCCAGTACAGATCCATCTCGAAGTTGAATACTTCAGGATCTGTATTTTTGATCAGCAGGTCATAGCCATTTGTATCTCCGAATTTCTTGAACTCAAAATTATGGTTATGGTAGCAAAGGCGCATACCAGCAGCTTTTGCCTTTTTACCCAGGGTATTGAAAAGGCCGGCAAGGTTTTTAAAATCATCTTCAGTCTTATCATCCAGGGCTTTAAAGAAGCTCACACCAGGTCTGAACTCAACAGGGGGCACCGGTATCACCAGAAATTTCTGCCCGATGGAGAGGGAATCCTCGATAGTTTTATCGAAATCCTTTTCTGTATACCCATGGTGACCGCTTACAGCCGAAAGTCCAAGGTCATCCAGTGCCTTCTTGAATTCAAGAGGGGCAAGGCCGTAAAATTTACCATCGACATAACCTGCTGGTTCCACTTCTTTGTACCCGATGGCAGCAATAGATTTTAAAGTTCCAAGCGGGTCTTTAGCCATCAGGTCTCTGACAGTATAGAGCTGTACACCTACCCTTGAAGGGTCATAGCGCAGAAACCCTGCCGGGTTTGTCAGCAGGGCCATTCCGGCAAGGCTGGTGGTGCGTAAAAAGTTTTTTCTGTTCATAAGTATTAGTTTTTACCGGTTACATATTGAATTCCTCCCCAGAGGTGATCCAGGAAAAGTGGTTCTGAATAAGCGCTCTTCAGATGTCCCATAGAAGTATAAAATGCTCTTCCCCCATTATATTCATGACACCATGAAACCGGATGTTTTTTATCGTCGCCAATCACATTGGTTGAAGTCTGCGTGGAGTTGTAGGTGGTCTGGTCAATGGTGACCAGCATATGATCATCAGGATTCACATACTTGAAATTATACCATTCATCACTCCTTGAAAAGTTCTCAGGCATCCGTCGGGTAGCCGGATTGTTCCGGTCTTCCACATGGAGCATCCCGGTAAGCGGGCTGTTGGATGGATGATTTTTGAAATAGGCGCCTACAAGTTTCCCAAACCAGGGCCAGTTATATTCTGTATCTGTAGCGGAGTGAATGCCTATAAAACCCCCACCCCCCTCGATGAACTGCTGGAAAGCCTGCTTTTGCAGGGTATCCAGCACAGTACCTGTCGTACATAAAAATACAACCAGTTTATATTTCTTCAGATTTTCTGAAGTAAAGGCTGTTGCATCTTCTGTTGTATCGACAGCATATCCATGGGCTTTGCCAAGCTTCACAAAAGCCAGTTTACCCACGGGGATGCAGTCATGCCTGTAACCTGCAGTCTTGGAAAAGACCAGCATGGCTTTCTCTGTACCCGGGTCTGAACGTTTAAACGATACCAGCACCGAGCAGGCAATGGCGGCAACAAGCACAAGAAATAATCCTGTATTTTTCATCTTACAGGCTCTTAAGAAAGTTTACGGATCTTCACAGCCCTGAAAAATACCTGGTTTCCATGTGCCTGAAGGCAGATCTTTCCACTGGTAGCTTTCCCGAACTCCGGCCATTGCTTGAACTTACTGGCAGCTACCATTTCATTCCAGGCCGCATCATGCATCTGAAATTCATTGATCTTCACCCCGTTCATGGTAAAGGTATAATGACCGTGAAGTGACTTTACTTCAATATGGTTCCACTGACCTACTGGCTTTACAGGTTCAGAGGACGATTTTATAAGGTCATAAAGATCACCGGCCCGGTGCTTGGGGATCTTCCCGTCAGGGTGACCATCATTATCCAGGATCTGCATTTCAAAGCCTGACATGTATGGCTCTGCATAGGCAGGGTTTTCCACCACATTGAAAAGCACTCCGCTGTTTCCGTTGGTAGAGATCTTCCATTCAAGGGAAAGGTCAAAATCTTTAAAAGCCTGTTTGCTGATCAGGTCTTTAGGCCTGTTATCTGCATCGGCATGGTCGGGGTTAAAGGAGATGACACCATCATCAATTTTCCATTCTGAAGGAACTTCTTCACGGTTGTACCCTTTCCAGTTTGCGCTGGTCTTGCCATCAAAAAGAAGTTTCCAGCCCTGCTTTTTCTCCGCACTGCTCAGGGTATTCTGGGCCTTCAGCGCCTGTGACGACAGCACAGCTACCGATAAACAGGTAATGCTTAATAGATTGATCAGTTTCATATGGTGGTTTAGATTAGTCCTAATACTTTTTTATTGAAGTTCTCGTCAGAGGCAGTGGAAGCAAAATCATCAAAAGCCTTTTCTGTCACTTCAATGATATGGCTTTTTATGAAGGGAGCTCCCTCAGCGGCACCCTGGGCAGGGCTTTTAATACAACATTCCCATTCCAGTACGGCCCAGCCGGTATACCCGTACTGTGATAGTTTTGAGAAGATACCTTTAAAGTCGATCTGCCCGTCACCCAGGGAACGAAAACGACCCGGACGGTCTATCCAGCTCTGATACCCGCCGTAAACGCCTGATTTTCCCGTAGGGTTAAATTCAGCATCCTTGACATGAAAGGCTTTAATATATGGATGGTACAGGTCTATAAATTCAAGGTAGTTCAGCTGCTGCAGTACAAAATGACTGGGATCATAGAGGATCCTTGCCCGGGGATGGTTTCCGGTAGCCTCCAGAAAACGTTCAAAGGTGACACCGTCATGCAGATCTTCACCAGGGTGAAGTTCATAACAGAGGTCAACGCCGCATTCTTCAAATACATCCAGAATAGGTATCCAGCGCGCAGCAAGCTCAGAAAAGCCCATTTCAACGAGGCCTGAAGGCCTTTGCGGCCATGGGTAAACTGTAGGCCAGAGCAAGGCGCCTGAAAAACTGGCATGTGCCTTCAGACCCAGGTTCTTGCTGGCCCTTGCGGCATTCTTCAGCTGCTCCACAGCCCATTGCTGGCGTGCCTGGTAATTTCCACGGAGATGTTCAGGGGCAAAGCCGTCAAAGAGTTCATTATAGGCAGGATGCACAGCTACCAGCTGCCCCTGAAGGTGGGTGGAAAGTTCTGTGATCACCAGGCCATGGGAATGAACGACCGCATTGATCTCATCACAATAAGACTGACTTGCAGCAGCTTTCTCCAGGTCTATTAACCGGGTATCGAGGGTAGGGATCTGAACTCCTTTATAGCCCAGTGAGGCAGCCCACTGACAAATATCCGGAAGGTTATTGAACGGAGCTTCGTCACCCATAAACTGGGCAAGGAAAATAGCCGGACCTTTAATAGTATTCATAGAATGATTCTTTCAGTTAATAAGTAAAATCTGTCCATTTCTGGCTTGAAGCAGACGATTCCACCACAGTGTCAATAAAAGCCATTCCTCTGACCCCATCTTCTGCATCCGGAAAATCCTGCCAGACGGAAGGGGCCGGATCGCCTGCGATTACCGAGGCCAGTTTAAGGCAGAAGTTACGGTAAATATTTGCAAAAGCTTCAAGATAACCTTCGGGATGCCCTCCCGGAACACGTGTGTTCAGGCTGGCAGCTTCTGACAGACCAGGGCCCCCGGTTCTTAATACCTGCATAGGCTTGTCAAGCCATTTGACCACAAGGGAATTGGGTTCCATCTGATGCCATTCAAGCCCGCCTTCCGTACCATATACACGAATAAACAGAGGATTTTCTTCGCCTGCCGCTACCTGCGAGGCAATGAGCACACCACTGGCCTCTTTCTCAAATTTGAGGAGCATCGCTCCGTCATCGTCTAGCCGGCGCCCTGAAACAACAGTGTTCAGATCCGCACAGATACGGGTGATCTTTAGTCCGCTGATATATTCAGCAAGATGGGCCGCATGGGTACCGATATCACCCATACAGCCGCTTTTTCCTGAACGGGCAGGATCGGTTCGCCAGGAAGCCTGTTTACCTTCATCCCCGTCAGACCTGGATAACCAGCCCTGCGGATATTCCACATAGATCTTGCGGATAGTGCCCAGTGTACCGTCAGCGATCATTTTGCGCGCATGCTTGACCAGAGGATAGCCTGAATATGTATGTGTAAGGCATAGAAGCAAACCGGTTTCCTTTACCTTCTGCTGCAGGTGTTTTGCCTCAGCGGTAGTAAAGGTGATTGGTTTATCTATGACTACATGAAAACCATGCTCCAGGGCCATCATGGCTGGTTCAAAATGTGCGTGATTGGGAGTAACAATGGTTACAAAATCCATCCGCTGCGCGGCAGGCAAGGCAGCTTCTTTCTCAAACATTTCTTTATAGCTGGCATAGACCCTGCTCTGATCCAGAAAAAGACTTTTCCCTGTTTCTGCGGAAACTGCTGCATTGCTGCTAAAGCAGCCACAGCAAAGTTCGGTAAGCCCGTCAATATTTGCGGCAATGCGGTGAACAGCTCCTATAAAAGCATTTTTCCCACCGCCAACCATTCCCATCCGGAGTTTCCGATTCATTGTATTTTAATATCTGATTGAATATTGAAGAAACCTGAATTACCTGGCTGCAAGCACGCCTGCTTCCTTAGTTACTACCATAGCCGGCTTTGGCCTTCCCTTCATATAGAAATAAAGGATGATGAAGGCTCCTATAAGAATGGCAGGAATAAAGAAGGTACGCATCAGCACATCCGGGCCGGCCATGCTGTTGGCATGTGTAAGCGCCTGACCCATGACTGAGTCACCGGGTGCAGCCTGATAGTCCTTTAGAACAGCACCTGAAGGAAGCTTACCTGCTACGATCCTATCATAGACCCCACCCATTAAGAACATATAAACACTGACGGCAAACATACCGGCACCACCCATCAGGTTCATGCCCAGGGCACCCGACTGCGGAATATTCTCGGAAACAAAACCCAACATCGTAGGCCAGAAATAGGTAACACCCATTCCAAATACAATAGCTCCCAGAAACACAGCGCTGCCGGTTAAATGTGCCAGGGCATAGATACCGATGGCTGAAAGCAATGCTGATATGATCAGCACTCCTGTTGGACTCAGACGATGCACAATAGGCCCCGCAAAACCACGGCCAAGGACCTGAACGCCTGCAGTCAGGGTAAGGATCAGAATGGCATTGCTTGTTACGTTTTGCAGCAGCAGACCTATCCACTGGCCCGTAAATAATTCAGTAATGGCTGTACCGAACATAAGCACGATCATACAGATAAATAAAGGAGTAAGCACAGCTTTATACATCTGGGCATTGGTCACCCCTGAAGCAACACGCTCGGTAACCGGAAAGGATAGCCGGGCGAAATTATACAGATAAATGGCAGTAGGGATCAGCATTACTGCTCCCTGTACACGCCAGTCAAGATTTCCGGCATCAAAAAGGCGTGATACCAAGGTGCCAATAAAAATACCCCCGGGAAACCAGAGATGAAAATGATTCAGCTTGGTTGTTTTATTGGTTGAATAGATGGTAGCAACCAACGGGTTACAGGCCGATTCAACCGTACCATTGGCAAGGCCGATCAGAAGGGTCGAAATATAGAGCGACCAGAATCCTCCGGCAAATACATAGAGTAAAATTCCTACCAGGTGAAAAAAACCTGCGAGTTGCAGAAGACGTTTCATCCCAATCAAATCCACCAGAAAGCCACCTGCAATCACGGCCAGTGGAAAACCCCAGAAGGCCGTACCTGCAATCAGGGCGAGCTGCGTGGCATCGAGGTGGAAGAGAACACCCAGCCCTTTTAATGCACTTGCCCTGATTCCAAAGGAAAGACCTGTTACAAGCAGGGCTACACAACTGGAAGTGAATAATTTATTCGGCTGAATCGATGAATCCATTCTGATCTTTTAATTAAGAGTTGGTTATTTTTAAACTAATTTATAAAAAACACCGCAAACCTCTTGTAAATAATTAAAAAATCATTTAAACATTCATACCATCATTTTGTTGTAATTATTGCTAAATAAGGGGCTCCTGCTGGCTCAGGCAATGAAAGCTGCCAAGGCCCCAGATCAGGTCCCTGGAATCCAGGCCTATAACATTGCGGCCGGGAAAAACACTTTCTATGATCCCCAGGGCTAAATCATCATTGGCATCCTTAAACACAGGCACAATGACCGACCCATTTGAAATATAAAAATTTGCATAGGAAGCAGGCAGCCGGATCCCTTCATAGTGAAAGGCAGAGGGCATAGGAAGCTCCACGATATTCAGTTGTTTCCCATTCAGGAGCCTCATAGATTTCAGTTGTTCAAGATTTTCTTTCAGCGGACCGTAGTTAAGATCATTTTTATCATATTCCACGGCCGTCAGTACCGTGTCAGCATTGACAAACCTGGTCATATCATCAATATGGCCGTCGGTATCATCACCGGCGATGCCCTCACCGAGCCAGAGCACCTGCTCTGCTCCATAATAAGAATGCAGGTAGTTTTCAATCTGCTCCTGATCCAGTTCCGGATTCCTGTTCTCATTCAGCAGGCATGCCCGGGAAGTAAGTACGGTACCTGCACCATTGAATTCGACAGAACCACCTTCCATGACGATAGGGGCATGAAAAACAGGTATATTAAGTTCCTTTCCGATCAGGCTCGGAATGACATCGTCGAGGTCAAAAGGAGGATATTTATTACCCCATGCATTATATCCCCAGTCTACGATCACCTTTTTGATGGTGGCGGCCGGGTTTATGAGAAATGAAGGTCCATGGTCGCGGCACCAGGCATCATTGGTGGGGTGAAAGTAAAGGCTTATCCTTGAAAGGTCCGTTCCGGCCTTTTCAAGTTCATGAAGCACCTCAGCTTCCATTTTTGCATCAATGATGTTGATACAGACCTGCTCATGAAGAGAAATTTCCTTTACGAAGAGGGCCATCACCGGAAAAACGGTTGACAGCTTTCCAGGCCATGATTCTTCTTTATGGGGCCAGCTAAGCCAGGTGGCCCTGTGCGGATGCCATTCAGCAGGGAAATAATAATTCTGCAATGCAGGGGAATCAGGGATCAGGTCTTTCATTAATCTTCGTCTAGGTAGCGTTTGGTAACAGGGGCATAGCTGTCGATCCTGCGGTCACGCAAAAAAGGCCAGTGCACCCGGTAATGATCAGAACTTTTAAGGTCAATATCCTGGATCAGAATGGCTTCATGCTCATGTGACGCCTGCTCCATGACCACCCCAAATGGATTACAGACAAAAGAGCCACCCCAGAATTTAACCCCATTTTCTTCACCCACACGATTTACAGCTGCTACATGCACCCCATTGGCTATTGCATGAGAGCGCTGCATAGTCTTCCAGGCATCGTACTGATGGGCATTTGTCTGTTCGTCCTGGCTGGTAGCCCAGCCGATAGCGGTAGGGTAAACAAGAAGGTCTGCACCCATAAGGGCTGTAATTCTGGCAGCTTCAGGATACCATTGATCCCAGCAAATAAGAACGCCTATAGTGAGAAATTTCGTTTTAAAGACCTTGTACCCCAGATCGCCCGGAGTAAAATAGAATTTCTCATAGAATCCGGGGTCATCGGGAATATGCATTTTGCGGTACTTGCCCAGATATGTGCCATCTGCATCGAGCACAGCCGTTGTATTATGATAAAGACCCTGGCTTCGCTTTTCGAAAAGAGAGGCCACGATCACCACCTCAAGCTCTGCTGCAAGGGCAGAAAAGATATTTGTTGATGGCCCAGGTACAGATTCTGCAAGTGCGAAATTATCGTAGTTTTCCTGGTCGCAGAAATAAAGACTCGTAAAAAGCTCCTGAAGTACGATCACCCGGGCGCCAGCAGCAGCAGCAGCCCTTACCTTCAATACTGCTTTCTCAATATTTAACTCTTTTGATGAGGTACAGGTCATTTGTACCATACCCAGTTTTACTGATTCCATTCAACAATTGATTTTGGGGCAAATATATTTAATTTAACCATGCAGAAAGATAGATGCCGGGCTGTTTTTATAAGGGGTGTGACAACAAAATCATAGCCTTTCTGTTATTTTAGTTAATTATAAAACAGATATTTAAACTAAAAATATTATGAGCGAACAAGTTTTGAGCAATACTCAATCTGATCATGAAACAAACCATAATAAAAAACCTCTGACCCCAAATATCGGCATTTTACCTGCCCATATGATGGAAACGGCTACGCTGCTGAATGCCATCCTGGCTGATGAATCGGTACTCTATACCAAGATAAGGAAATGCCACTGGAATGTGATCGGGATCCATTTCCATGACCAGCATCTGTTTCTGGAAACCATGTACAACGATGTAGCTGAAATTGCCGACAGTGTAGCTGAAAGAGTACGTAAACTCGGGCATCATGCCTTTGGTACAATGAAAGATTATTTAAGTGTGACCCATCTGCTTGAAACAACAGATACCTCAGATTCAAAAGCCATGCTTCAGGATCTTTTGAATGACCATGAAACCATTGTCAGGATCTGCCGTGAGAATGCAGAAACGGTCATTGAGAAATATAAGGATTCAGGATCAAATGACTTTCTTATAGGCATTATGCAGCTCCATGAAAAGTATGCATGGATGCTCAGGTCCATGCTGAGCTAGACCATTCTGAAGATTCGTCTGTTAAACAGAAATAACAGGCGGATCTTTTAAGTAATCAAATGCCCAGGCCAGAAAGTCTGGCATTGCCTTTCCCCAGGTCTGCTGGTCATGGCGCCCCTCCCTGACCTCTTTATAATGCAGGTTGCCTTCGGGAAAACCTTTTTCCAGCAATTCTGCCATCAGGTCGTGAATGTCGCCGATGGTGTCGATCACTCCACGTCCATGCCGGTCATTCTCTTCATCCCAGGTACCTGCCTGCAACCAGATACCCAGATCAGGCAGTCGCAGGGTTTCACGGATCCGGGTATGCATGATGCGGTCAGCATCGGTATATCCCTTGTCAAGGGCCTTTGAACGCCACCAGAAAGAGCCTGAAAATGCCCCGGCAATGGCTACAAGCCCGGGATGCTGCCAGGCGAAATCCAGGGCTGCAAGGCCTCCCAGCGAACAGCCTGCAATGAATGTTCTCTTTGCAGCATGCACCAAACCGAGGGCTGGCATAATAATTCCGATCAGCTCTTCAGCCAGAAATAGATGATAGAGATGAGCAAGGCTCCCCCTGCGTTGATAATCAGGAATCCCAGATACTCCATATTCATCAAGCCGGTTTCCTGCATGAATGGCCAGCGTCAGAAATGGCCCTTCAATGGCGACATGCTGTTCCAGATTATCAATCGTATTTAAGAAATTTAAAGCCTGGAGATCCTGCCCGTCATTCAAAATGAGCACAGGAATCTTGCTTATATCAATAGCCGCAGACCCAGGTTTCAGAAAATCGAGTTCCACCAGCCTGTTAAGCCAGGCAGAAAAGTATGAAATTCTGTAACGATGATAGTATAAACCTGTTTCTACAGGCATATAAGTAAAGGGTAAGGGGCTATTTTCTGTTCTGGTAACTACATTCACCATATTATATTGTATGCCCTGCATACTTAAATTATGCAGGCTGTATAAAAATTCAATTTATAAATGGATTCACACTATTCAACAAGGTATTCGTCCGCTCTGGGCCATGAGGTACAAATGTTACGTTTTGGACATTCGGGAATCCCTGTTATCCTTTTTCCCACTTCTATGGGGCAATTCACCCAGTCAAGGGATTTTGGTCTTGTTGACACAGCTTCATATTTACTGGACAATGGAAGTGTACGCATTTATTGTCCCGAAAGTTTTGATGCAGAAAATTTATATAATAAAGATATCTCTCCAGAAATGCGTATCCAAAGCTATATGAAGTATGAAAATATGGTGAGCAGGGAACTTATCCCCTTTATTCAGGCTGAAACAGGGTTTAACAGGGTTATTCTGGCAGGATGCAGTTTTGGGGGCTTTCATGCAGCCAATACATGCTTCAAGCATCCGGAACTCGTTTCATATCTGTTCTGTATGAGCGGAGTTTTTGATATCCGTATGCAGATGGATGGCTATTATAATGAGGACATGTACTTTAACGATCCGGCTCTGTTTCTCCCCGGTCTGCAAAACCCTGCATTGAACAAGATAGGCATTGCGCTGGGCGCAGGTGAGCATGATATCTGCCTGCAGGCAAATAAGGAATTTTCAGACCTGCTTCTCAGGAAAAATATTGATCACTGGCTTGATATCCGCCCAGGTGCGGTACACGACTGGCCTGTATGGAGGGAAATGTTTCCCCATTACCTCTCTAAAATTGAACTTATGCAGGTATGAGCAATCATGCGGCCTGATTAATGCCTTTCTGGGTTTCGTCTTCTATGTAACAAATTCTATGAGTACTGAAAAAATCAAAACTGAAAAAAAGATCGGGATTCTCTTCGGTCAGGAGAATTCATTCCCGCAGGCATTTATTGACCGCGTCAATGAACAAAAAAAGCCGGGGATCAGGGCTGAAGGCGTAAAGCTTGATAAGGTGATGCAGGCTGAGCCCCTTGATTATGCAGTGATCATCGACCGGATCTCACAGGATGTTCCTTTTTACCGGGCAGCCCTTAAAAATGCAGCTATTTGTGGAACAGCCGTCATCAACAATCCATTCTGGTGGAGTGCCGATGAGAAGTTCTTTAACAATGCGCTGGCCGTGAAGATCGGAGTGCCTGTACCCAAAACAGTTATCCTGCCTTCCTTTGAACGGCCTGATGATACGAGCGGAGATTCGTTCAGAAACCTGTCTATGCCCCTGGATTGGGAGGCTATGTTCAGGTATACCGGCTTTCCGGCCTATATGAAACCCTTTTCAGGCGGGGGCTGGAAAAGTGTCTACCGCCTTGAGAACGAACAGGACTTTTATACCCGCCATGCTGAAACCGGCCAGCTGGTGATGATGCTCCAGGAAGAAATCGTCTTTGATGATTATTTCCGCTGTTATTGCCTGGATGGGAAAGATGTAAGGATCATGCAGTATGAGCCACGCAACCCGCATCATCTCCGCTATCATACCGAAAAATCCACAGCCGGAAAGAAACTGCTGAAGACAGTTCATGAATATGTCATAGCCCTGAACCAGGCCCTGGGCTATGATTTCAATACGGTAGAATTTGCAGTGCGCAACGGAATCCCCTATGCGATCGATTTCTGCAACCCTGCACCGGATGCAGACCTTAATAGTGTGGGTACTGAAAATTTTGAATGGGTGGTCGATAAAGCAGCAGCCATGGCCATCCGCAGGGCAATAAGCCAGCGGCCGGAAAAAGATAACCTTACCTGGGGCAGCTTTCTGAGAAGTTCAATTGCAGGAGAAGAATTACCAAGCATCTTAAAGAAAGGCTGATGTCACTTTTTACTATAGGTATTGAAGAAGAATTCCAGGTTATTGACCCTGAAACAAGGGAGCTGCGTTCACATATGGAGCAGCTTGTAGAGGGCAGTAAAATGATCCTGAAAGAAAGGGTAAAAGCCGAAATGCACCAGTCAGTCGTAGAGGTGGGAACCAATATCTGCCATACCATTCAGGAAGCAAGGCTGGAAGTTACCTACCTGCGAAAAATGATCTCTGACCTGGCTGTGACCCAGAACCTGCGGATTGCGGCAGCGGGCACACATCCTTTTTCTTTGTGGCGAGACCAGCCGATCACAAACCATCCGCGCTATGAAGAGATCGTCAATGAGATGCAGGATGCTGCAAGGGGCAACCTGATCTTTGGCCTGCATGTGCATGTTGGCATCGGTGACAGGGATACGGGTGTGGAGATCATGAATGCCGCCCGGTACTTTCTGCCTCATATTTTTGCACTCTCTACAAATTCTCCTTTCTGGGAAGGAAGCAATACAGGTTTTAAATCATTCAGAACAAAGATCTTCGATAAGTTTCCGAGAACGGGTATCCCTGAACATTTCGCAAATGCCAGTGAGCTTGACCGCTATATCGACCTGCTGATCAAGACGAACTGTATTGATAATGGGAAGAAGATCTGGTGGGATATACGCTTGCATCCTTTCTTTGATACTCTTGAATTCAGGATCTGTGATGTACCCATGCGTGTCGATGAGACCATAGCCCTGGCAGCAATCATGCAGGCAGTGATCGTCAAGCTCTATAAACTGCGCAGCAGCAACCTGAGCTTTAACAATTATAGCCGCGCCCTGATCAACGAAAATAAATGGAGAGCCGCCAGGTATGGCCTGAGTGGTAAAATGATAGACTTTGGAAAGCAGACAGAGGTAGACACCAGTTTATTGATCGCTGAGCTCATCGATTTTGTAGACGATGTACTGGACGAACTGGGTAGCCGTCAGGAGGTAAATTATCTGTTCGAGATCCTCAAAAGAGGAACCGGAGCCGACAGGCAGCTTGAAGTTTACCGCCGTACAGGTGATCTTAAAAAGGTGGTTGATTACATCATTGAAGAAACCAGCTTCGGGCTGGCCTGACCTATGTTCAGAATTGCGATCCTTGACCTTTATAACAATGCACCCAATGAGGGAATGCGCTGCCTGAAGCAACTTCTTGCAGATTTTCACGAGTCGGTATATTATGCCGTTTTTGATGTGCGGGTCAGAGGAGAGTTACCAGGGCTGGATTTTGATGCCTATATCTCTACGGGGGGGCCTGGTAACCCTTACGGCGAAGGTGAAGAATGGGAAGCCGGCTGGGCTGCATGGATCAATGCGGTGCTGGCGTTTAATAAAGAGAACAATACCGGCCGCAAGCATGTATTTATGATCTGCCATTCTTTTCAGCTGATGTGCATTCATCAGGGTATTGGTCAGGTTTCCCTGCGCCATTCGCCTTCATTTGGTATTGTGCCCGTACATTTGAATGAGGCCGGGCATGCCGAACTGCTCATGAGAAACCTTCCCGACCCATTTTATACTGTGGATTCACGAAGTTATCAGGTGCTTGTCAAAGAACAGGATCTTGAAAAAGGAGTATATACTCCGCTTGCCTTTGAGAAGATCAGGCTGCATGTACCCTATGAGCGGGCAGTGATGGCGATCCGCTTCAGCCCTGAAATTATTGGAACCCAGTTCCACCCCGAAGCAGATCCCATAGGTATGGGCAGATACTTTGAGAAAGAAGAGAAAAAACAGCAGATCATTGCCGAACATGGCCAGGAAAAGTATACCCAGATGATGTATTCCCTTCATGACCCCCAGCGCCTTATACGCACCTATTCTACCCTTCTTCCTTCATTTCTTGAGAATTGCTTTCAGGCCAGTCTGATCCATTAATTCAGTTCTTATGATCCCTTTCGTACGCCATAAGTTCAATGCCTCCTTTACTAAAGCCCGATATGCAGCATTGAGGGACGCACTCGAAACAAAATATCAGGTAAAGATCCCTTTCAGGGTAGCAGAATCACCTGTCTTTTTATCTGCAGAGATCAAGAACCAGCTCATAGAAGCCGGAGCCGGGATCATAGACTTTCTGGTACGCAAAGATTTCCTTTCCCTGACCGAAAGAGCTATACCAGCCGGGCGGAAAGTGAGCCATGAAACAGCACATCCACTGTTTATTTCTATTGACTTTGCTCTGGCAGATGACGGAGCCGGCGGTGTTATTCCCCAGCTGATCGAATTACAGGGTTTCCCCTCGCTTTATTGCTATCAGGAGCAGCTTGCCATCCAGTACTGCAAGACCTATGAAATCCCTGTAGATTATACCTGGCTTTTTAATGGCCTGTCTGCTGACACCTATCACGAAAAGCTTAAAAAAGCCATTCTTGGAGATCATGAACCTTCGGAGGTCATTCTGCTTGATCTTCAGCCCAAGACCCAGGCTACCTATATAGACTTTCTGGCTACAGAAGAAAAACTGGGAATAAAGGCTGTCGGACTTGAAGAGATCTACATGCGGCAGAATAAACTGTATTATAAACGTTCAGGGCTTGAGACCCATGTAAAAAGGATCTATAACCGGGTTATAGCAGATGAGCTTGAACACCGTACAGACCTGGATCTCCGCTGGAACATGACAGAGGAGGCTGAGGTTGAATGGGCGGGGCATCCGAACTGGTTCTACCGCATCAGTAAATTTATCATGCCCATGCTTCATGGTCCCTTTATTCCCGAATCGCACTTTCTGAATGAGTATAAAGAGCTGCCTGATGACCTTGAAAATTATGTGCTTAAACCCCTTTATTCCTTTGCGGGCAGCGGAGTTATTTATCATGTAAAAAAGCATGATCTGGAAGCCATAAATGACAAAGAAAATTACATACTGCAGAGAAAAGTTACCTATCTTCCGCTTATAGAATCTCCGGACGGGAAGATAAAAACAGAAATCAGATTAATGTATCTCTGGGAAGAAAATCAGCCCCAGCCCATGCTTTTAACGAATTTATGCCGGCTGAGCAGGGGAGATATGATCGGTGTAAAATTTAATCAGGACAAAACCTGGGTAGGTGGAACAATCGCTTTTTTTGAGTAAGAAACTAATTTATTACAAACTAATTCCCTCCTACAATTTGAAAAACAAACCAAAAATTCTTGTGCTCGGGTGGGAATTTCCGCCCCTGCTGACCGGTGGCCTGGGAATCGCCTGTTACGGACTTTCCAAAGCAATGGCAGAACATGCGGAGCTGACTGTGATTGTACCCCGAAGTGATCCTGCCTTTAAAATAAACCAGTTCAACCTGATCGGCCTGAACCATATAAGGCTGAAAGATGCGGAAAAAGAGCGGATGGAAAATGATTACCATCAGTTTGCTGCTGTCCGTGAAATAGCCATAGACCTGAACCCATACCCTGTAGCTGAATGGCCTGCCCAGGCACTCCATTTTCCTCTGCCAGGCGCCGGTGAAGAGCCAGTCGTAGAAATTCATGCTGCCGAGGCAGAGGCCTTATTTGGTGATACAGATGTATATGGGCCGAATATTCTGCGCAAGGTAGCGGCTTATACAGAAGTTGTCTGTAAACTGGCTAAAACACTCGACTTCGACCTTATTCATGCACATGACTGGATCACTTATTCTGCCGCCATCCGCCTGAAGCATGAATCGGGGAAACCCCTTGTGGTGCATGTGCATTCGCTGGAAACCGACCGTGTACATCCGGGAGCCAGAAATATGGTCTATGATATTGAACTGCGCGGTATGCAAGCCGCTGACAGGGTAATTCCTGTAAGTCTTTTTACCCATGACAATATTATCAGGGAGTATGGAATTGAAGCTTCCAAGATCAGACCGGTCCATAATGGAGTAGCTCCGGTTCAGAAATTTACCACTGTAAAACCGGCAGGTGAAAAATGGGTGCTGTTCCTGGGCCGCGTAACGCGCCAGAAAAGCCCGGTAATGATGCTGGAAGCAGCAAGGAAACTGGTAAAAAAAATGCCGGAAGTAAAATTTTATGTGGCCGGTATGGGTGACCAGCTGAACCATCTTAAATCAGAAGTTGCCCGGGCAGGGCTTTCAGCCTCTTTTGTCTTTACAGGTTTTATCAGCAAGGAAGAAGTAGGCATATTGCTTTCCAAGGCAGATGTGTATTTTATGCCTTCTGTGTCCGAGCCGTTTGGCCTTTCTGCAGTAGAGGCTGCACAATTTGATGTTCCCTGTGTGATCTCCAAACAATCGGGCGTAGCGGAAATTTTGCATCATGCCCTGAAGGCTGATTTTTGGGATACCGATAAATTTTCCGATCTTCTTTATGCTGTGCTTAATTTTGACGGAATCAGAGAAACGATGGTAGAGCATACGCGCAACGATCTTTTAACTATCACCTGGCCCGAAGCGGCTAAAAAAGTTATTGATATATATACTGAATTAATATTCTAGACATGACTTCTGTTTGTTTTTATTTCCAGGTTCACCAGCCCTTCAGGCTTAAACCATATCATTTTGAAGATATTGGCGAGGATCATTTTTACGAGTATACCAGCCAGAATGCGGAAATCATGGAGCGGGTGGCCGCCAAATGTTATCTGCGCACAAATGCCATGATCCTGGACCTGATTAAAAAACATGCAGGTAAATTCAGGGTGGCCTATAGCATTTCCGGGGTTTGCCTTGAGCAGTTCGAACTCTATAAGCCCGAGGTCATTGAATCATTTAAAAAGCTGGTTGCTACGGGCTGCGTGGAAATCCTTGCTGAAACCTATTACCATAGCCTGAGCTTTTTCTATTCAAAGCATGAATTTGAACGCCAGGTAGAAAAACATAGCCAGAAGGTATTTTCCCTTTTTGGAGTGAGGCCTTCCGTATTCCGGAATACAGAGCTTATGTACAGCAATGAAGTGGCTCATCATGTAGCTGGCATGGGCTATAAAGGTGTCATCTGCGAAGGGGTTGACAGGTTGCTTGAAGGGCGTTCTCCCAACTTTATCTATGAGACTCCTTCAAAAGATGCAGTAGCCCTGCTGCTGAAGAACTATTCGCTGTCCGATGATATTGCTTTCAGGTTCTCAAACCGCGACTGGGCTGATTATCCGCTGACAGCACCAAAATTTGGCAAATGGATCCATTCTACTGCCGGAAATGCGGAGACCATTAATCTGTTCATGGATTACGAAACCTTTGGCGAGCATCAATGGCCTGAAACCGGCATTTTTGACTTTCTGGAGTATATGCCCGGAGAGATTCTCAAACATCATGACTTTGACTTTAAAACACCTTCAGAGGTGATAGAAGCCTATCCAAAGCGTGATACTTATGATGTTCCTTACCCAATTTCATGGGCTGATGCGGAGCGTGATCTCAGCGCCTGGCTGGAAAACAGAATGCAGCAGAGTGCTCTGCATGCCGTGTACAGCATGGAGAAGGATGTACTTGCTACAGGGGATGCTGAACTGATCCATACATGGGGCAAACTTCAGACCTCAGATCATTTTTATTATATGAGCACAAAGTTCTGGAGCGACGGAGATGTGCACAAGTATTTCAGTCCCTTCGATAACCCTTATGATGCGGCTATTTTTTATATGAATGTGCTGAGTGATTTCAAGATCACCGTGCAGCAGGCCCTGAAAAAGACGGCTAAAGTATAATACCTGAGGGGCAATCTGTAAAACAGATTGCCCTTTTATTTACTGCCTGAATGAAGACTGTCCGCAGGCTTTACTGCGGAGGCCGCATTACGGTTATGGGTATACTCTTCATACTTACTCTTGATATAGACCATCATATCATATTCCGAAGACTCATGGGCAAGTTCAAAAGAAGGCTTGTAAAGGTCCATAAAATCATCCAGTTCCTTGCCTTTCAGGCCGGTAATACCTATCACATCCTCACGCGAAAACCTTGTATCAATATACCTGTCACGCTCTTCGTTCACCAGATGCGTCTGAAAATGTTTTAAGCGCTTGTTCTTGGAAAGATCTGTCAGGTATTGAAGACCTGAAATAGGGTGAAATACCGAGCCCAGTACAACCTTTGCCACGGAAGGGCGCCTGTAATTGAACAGGGATGCATTTTCAATTCTGTTAGCCAGTGAATCTTTTGTATTATTTCTTCTTGCCAGCACATCAACCCCGGGCAGATTAAACTTTTCAATGGTCAGATAGGCATTTTTAACCATATCTGTCCCTGACTCAACCACCCTGAATTTAAACCGTTTATAGCCCAACAGATAAACTTCCACTGAATCGCCCTGTCTCGCATTCACTGAATAAAATCCGTTGCGGTCACTAAGTTCTCCACCTCCAGTACGGGCGTTACGGATGCTCACCCCTTCTAAGGGGATCTGGGTACCACTGTCAAAGATCTTTCCGCTTACAACGCCCTGCGCATAAACCGATCTGGAAGTAAAAATAAAAAGCAACAGAAAAAGCGCATTAAGGCAGTATCTCAAGGCTTCTGAAGTCTTTACTGCAGGTAAACCATAAGTTGTTTGATTCGTCAACATTAAATTCTCTGATCTCTCTCCTGTCACTGTTAATTTTTGCGGCATTAAAAGGAAGCCCGCAAATTTTGATCCGGTAATGTTCGTACCGGGGGGTATGCAAGCCATCCATAGTCTGCGATATCGTAAAGGAATTGCCATCCCCGCAAACATCAAACTTTTTTTCCAGATAAATCTTCTGCTCGTAAGCATAGTTCTCTCCATGATCTTCATACATGAATGAACTGACCGGCAGATCTGCATAGTAAATATTAAGCAGCTGTTCTTCCATATCAAATTCATTTACATACTGCATGACCGGATACTCCGGAATGACAGCCCCGGCTTTAATAAACATAGGAAGAATTTCCAATGGTGTGTCGATCCGGTGCTTCTGGCCCCCGTCAAGCAGATGGCATTCATGGAAATCATACCATTTACCTTCTGGCAGATATACATCCACACTGGTGCATCCAGGCTCACAGACAGGATATACAAGGATCTTGTCACCCAGGGTAAATTCGTCCTGTAGGTAATGGTTATCCTGCTTGCCCTGCTCATGCATAATCAGGGGTCTGAGAATTGGAAATCCATAGCGATGGTGTTCCCAGAAAGCAGAATAAATATAAGGAAGCAGCCTGTAGCGGAGCTCAATATAGGTACGGCAGATATCTTCATACCTCTGGCCAAAAGACCAGGGTTCACGCTCAGGGGTATCACCTGCTGAATGAGCCCGCATCAGGGGTGAAAAAACACCGAGCTGTATCCAACGGGTAAAGAGCTCGCCATCAGGCTCACCCGTAAAGCCACCGATATCAGATCCGCAGAATGAAATCCCTGAAATACTCAGGCGCTGGCACATTGTATTGGCCAGACGCAGGTGCTCCCAGGAGGCCACATTATCACCTGTCCATACCGATGAATAACGCTGTACCCCGGCATATCCAGAGCGTGTAATTGTAAAAGGCCTTTTGTTCACCTGCAATTTTTTGAGGCCTTCATAGGTAGCACGGACCATCTGCATGCCATATACATTATGAGCTTTGCGGTGTGATCCGCGGGTTCCATCGTAATTATGGCGTACATCATTGGGAAAAGTTCCCAAGCCAAATACAGCAGGTTCGTTCATATCATTCCAGATACCGGCAACGCCGATCTCCACAGATTCCTTGAACAGCCCGCCCCACCAGGTTCTTACCTCAGGGTTGGTAAAATCAGGAAACTGACACCTTCCGGGCCATACATGACCTTCCATAAAATAATCATCAGACCGGCGGCAGAAATAATTATTCTCTTTGCCCTCCTTATAGACAAAATAATTTTCATCCACTTTAATGCCGGGGTCAATGATGACTACGGTATGAAAACCATCGGCATGGAGTTCCTTGATCATCCGCTTTGGATCCGGAAAATATTTCTTGTTCCAGGTAAAGCAGCGGTACCCGTCCATATAATCAATGTCGAGGTAGATTGCATCACAGGGTATTCTTTTTTCCCTGAAGGTCTTTGCAATCTCTGTCACTTTCTTCTCAGGAAAATAACTCCACCGGCATTGATGATAGCCAAGAGCCCACATCGGTGGCATAGGATGCGTTCCGGTAATGCTTGAATAGCGCTTTACCACATCCATCATATGCGGACCATGGATATAATAATAATTAAGTTCCCCACCATCGGCCCAGAAACTTACCTTATCAGATTCTTCCTGACAAAAATCGAAATAAGACCTGAAGGTATTGTCGAAAAAGAGTCCGTAGCTATTACCGTTATTCAGGCCCAGGTAAAAAGGAATGTTCCGGTAAAGCGGATCCTGATCTTTTGAAAATGCATAGGTATCACTACCCCACATGGTGAAGCGTTTCCCACGGATATTAAAATCTGTTGGTTTATCTCCAAGTCCAAAGAAGCTTTCCCCGTAGGCTGCTTTTTTTGTACAGTACACATAATACCCACCGAACTCTGTATTTTCTTCCCAGTGCATAGGCTGGTCATCTTCCATAGTCACAACCTCATCACGGTCGGTGAAAGAAATACGGAAACTATCTTTCTGAATATGACAGTTCACTGTATTTGTAGAAATGCGGTAGGAAGTATCATTTTCAGTGAATTCAATGCGGCTGATGCGAAAGCCCGTCTGAATAACTGCATAGGAGAAATCCTGCAAAAAGATAGCCTGAGGAGCCATCCGAACGCGTACAATTTCATCACTGACCACAGTAATACATACAGTGGAACGGTCATCAGTAAAAAAATACTGGTTCCCTGCCACCCGTACACTGCTTACCTGCTGAAGATACTGCTTTGTAACCGGCGAGATTTCAGTAACGACTGTCTTGATGGTCTGCTCAAGTAAATCATCAGTCACGTCATTATCCTGCCTTCTTGCTGCCTCCTGAGCTGCTAGCTGAGCAGCCTGATCTTCTATAAATGTGGCTGATTTAGCTGGATCATTATGGTCATTATCTTCAGGCATAAGCATATCTTAATAATTGGAAAAATTAAGTTAATTTAATCATTACAGTACTAACTCTTTCAACATTTAATAAACACGTTTATACTGTATTTCTTAAA
>JAYWCR010000233.1:0-3873 GCA_043780395.1 Sphingobacteriales bacterium | reverse complement strand
TGAACTTCCTGCCCTTCCTTATGCATTTGATGCTCTGGAGCCGCATATTGACAAACAAACCATGGAATTGCATCATAATAAGCATCACCAGGCTTATGTGACCAACCTGAACAAGGCACTTGAAGGCAATGCTGCAGCTACTTCGTCTATCGAAGAGATCCTGCACAATGTTTCAAAGTTCCCTGTGGCCGTGCGTAACAATGGTGGCGGGCATTATAACCATTCTCTTTTCTGGACCCTAATAGGCCCCCATGCCGGCGGACTTCCAACAGGTGAGGTTGCTACAGCTATTAATACAGCCTTTGGTTCATATGATGAGTTTAAAGTAAAATTTGCTGAAGCCTCTACCAAGCGTTTTGGCTCGGGCTGGACATGGCTGACTGTAAAGGATGGTAAACTGGAAATCTCTTCTACTCCCAATCAGGACAATCCTCTGATGGATATTGCAGAAGTGAAGGGTGCACCTATTCTTGCCCTAGATGTATGGGAGCATGCGTATTACCTGAAATATCAGAATCGCCGCCCTGAATATATAGCTGCATTCTTTGATGTGATTAACTGGCATACTGTTGAAGGTCTTTATAACAAGGCCCGCGGATAATTTTATTGCTTTTTACTGGAAGGCCTGCCCGAAAATGGCGGGCCTTTTGTATTTTATTAATTGAGTTTTATCCATCTCTCATCAACTTTTTAAGCCTTGTCTGATACGATTGCAGATAATTCCTCTGGGTTGTTTTGTCAAGAAAAGAAGAAAGCGTCAGTCTTTCAACTTCTGCTGAACCTGAAAGTACCGAGTTCTCTATGGTACTGAACACTTTTTCGCTGATCCCTGATAGTTCAGCCAGTACTGAAAACTGATGCCGTATTTTTCCCTGGGCCAGGTTTTTGGGTAAAAGGCCCTCTTCGAGTGCAAACTCATTATCATTCACATGAATATGACTGTTCAGCAGATCATAGGTGGGGCTCAGGCGGTAATCACCCATTGGGGTTTCCAGCAGCGAAAAGTTTTTGAAATGGGCGTCTCCATTAGAGAACAGGTAATTGAACATCATCAGTTTAAAAAGTTTGGGTGCTTCCAGTTTGTAAGCCGGAACGTATCTTTCCATGATTTTAAACAGTTCCAGATAATTTCCCTGGTATTTAAATTGTGCTCCATGGGTCTGGGGCGTTCTACCCGCAAGTGAGGCAAAGTCTTCCTGAGCCAGCTTCTTCCCGGTTGCTGATACGTCAAATCGTTTGGTAATATAGGCAGGCTGCCCATTACTGAAAAAAATCATCGCATTTTCAGCCGTTTCTATTCCATAAATCTGCCTTGCCAACTGCATAGTAAGATGCTCATTTGCCGCCATCTGATCTGGTCTTCTTCCGGCATCTGGAACAGGCTTCAGGATATAAGTTCCATGCTCACCTTCATTGATAAGTCTCAGCTTATTTTTTATTAACAGCACAGAGAATTTTTCCTGTACCCCGGAAATAGACATCCTTTTCCTGTTTTCATCAAATACATCGTCGGTCTCCGGATCGGAGGCAGGTGACTCGTAAGGTAAAATATGGCTTACCTTTTTTCCCTTAAAAAGACGGTTGAGGCATGTGCGGCTGTAGGTAGAATAACCTGGAGCTAAGGTGCCCGGACAGTAATTAATCTCTGTGAATCTCATTATCTTCTGCCTTAATTACTGTCACTGCGCCTATAGTATCAATTTTCGCTACCGTTAACAGAAGTCCAAAATGATCGCTTGTATCAAGCCTGTTAAGTTTGCAGGCTAGTTGCTTATTTGATCCTTCAGGAAGCATATTATAGAAAAATGGGAATAAAAAACTGGAATGGTATGCATCTCTGGTTTTAGGCAAGGTGAGGCTGATCCCTGGCTTTGTACTATCAGCTAACCATAAGGAATGGTAGTAGAACGTAAAGGTGCCGTCATCCTCCTGCATTAATATGCCGGCTTCTTCCCCTTTGAACAAGACGCTGGCTATTCTCATAGACTTGAATTATTTTTAACCTTCAAACTCAGTTCCAGGCCTAAGGCATCTCCAAGCTTCTGCATTGTCTTTAATGTAGGATTTCCTTTACCGCTTTCGAATTGCTTCAGCGTTCTGAGCCCAACCCCTGTCAATTGAGCCAGCGTTTCCTGAGTTACATGCAGTGACTGCCTGCGTTGCTTAATTGTTTCTATTAAATGTTCAAAGTGCATTTTAATGCTCTATTTAATATAAAATTACAATTTTTTAGCAAATTATAATAGAAAGTGTATTTAACTGCACTTTGTGATGCATTTAATTGAATTCATTAGGATCACCATTAGAAAGTGCTTTATAATGCTCTTGTGTCTTGATTCCATGATAGAATGCACCAGGCTTATTAATTGCTAGGCCTCAACGGTTGCTTCGGCAGATATCGTATCCAGCTTCATATCTTCGGTCCAGGCAAGGGCCTGTTCACGGTTAAACTCATTCTCTGTTCTGGCAATGACCACTGTAGCAAGGCAGTTTCCCAGCACATTGACCGCGCTTCTGGCCATATCCATCAGGGCATCGATTCCAAAAAGAATGAAAATAGGCCATGCCGGAAGGCCAAAAGAGGTTGCCATACCGGCAAGAATAGCAAATGGCGCTCTTGGAACACCTGCAACGCCCTTACTTGATAAGGTAAGCACCAGTACCATGGCCACCTGCTCAGTAAAGCTCAGAGATTTCCCGGCTGCCTGGGCAATAAATACAATGGCAAGGCTCAGGTATAGGGTGCTTCCATCCTGATTAAAGCTATAGCCTGCAGGCATAACGAACGATACAATCCTGAGCGGAACGCCGAAGCGCTCAATGGCAAGCATTGCCTTGGGCAGGGCGGCCTCAGAACTTGAGGTTGCAAAAGCAATGGATACAGGTTCGGCTACAGCACGGATAAACTGAATGATGGGTACCCCAGCCATCAGGGCAACAGGTAATAAAATAAGAAGTACGAAAATGATCAATGCGATATACAGAGTTGCCAGCAGGCTCAGCAAATTTCCTACGATACCCAGTCCAAGATGGCCTACGGTATAGGCGATCGCTCCGGTAACGGCAAGAGGTGCCATGTACATCACAATACCTGTAAATTTAAACATGGTTTCGGCAAGGGAATACGTAAAGTTGATTAGAGGACTGCGTTTTTTCTCAGGCAGCATGGCCAGCCCTATTCCAAAGATGAGGCTGAAAACAACTACCTGTAGAATCTGGCCATCAGCAATTGATTTGGCAATATTTTCAGGGAAAATATGGAGAATCACATCAGAAACAGTAGGCTTTATGGCAACAGTGATCTTTTCATTCATTAATGCCGGAGCCTTGATTCCGCTTCCTGCATGGGAAATATTAATGCATACCAGCCCGATAACAAGGGCAAAGGATGTGAGCACTTCAAAATAAAGCAGGGATTTCCAGCCCATACGGCCTACCTGTTTCAGGTTTGCATGCCCGGCTATGCCATAGACCAGGGTGGCAAAAAGCAGGGGCGCCACAATCGTTTTAATCAGGCGAAGGAAAATATCAGAGATGATATGAAGCGAGCGTGCAAACTCTGGAAAATCGATACCAATCTGTGCGCCGACCAGCATGCCCAGAAAAACCCATACGGTCAGCGAGCGGCTCTTTGCTGCATAGATAAGGAGCACTGCAGAGCTCAGCCACCGCAGGCTGAATACAAGATGGTCAGGAAAATGAACAATCTGCATCCTTTCAGAAAGGATACAGATTGCAGTAAGAACAAGCATTCCAAGGCCCGTAAATAATAACCCCTTTTTCTTCAGGAAACCTGTATTATTCAACGGTCACTGATTTGGCAAGGTTACGTGGCTGGTCTACATTACAGCCTCTGAGAACGGCCATATGGTA
>JAYWCR010000232.1:0-6030 GCA_043780395.1 Sphingobacteriales bacterium | reverse complement strand
TATTCTAACCAGCTGAACTACCACTCCGTTTAGTAACTGTTTTATAACCGTTACCGGGATGCAAATATAGGAATAGAATCGTGCTTAT
The DNA here is from genome assembly GCA_043780395.1 of Sphingobacteriales bacterium. Classification (GTDB taxonomy): domain Bacteria; phylum Bacteroidota; class Bacteroidia; order Sphingobacteriales; family Sphingobacteriaceae; genus JANLVJ01. The sequence continues at coordinate 5,942 of JAYWCR010000232.1, read as the reverse complement.
CAAATCTATTGTTCAATTAAATCTAATGATTTTACATAAAGCTGAAATACAGCACTTTAAAATTCAATCTTTCATGGAATGTTTTTACCCGGTTACTAAAAGCCTTTAAAGGGTTACTTTTGAACTCTACCTGATGCCTGTATGAAAGTTGATCAATTAAAATACCCTGTTGGCAAGTTCATCCCTGGTGAGCTTTTACCGAAATTGAAAAGAACGCCTGCATTCAGGTGATCGCTGATTTCCCCCTGAAGCTAAATGCGCTTGTCGATGGTTTTACATCATTAACCTGGAATACTGTTTATCGTGAAGGGGGCTGGAATGCTGCTCAGGTGGTGAATCATCTTGCGGATAGTCATATGAATGCTTTTATCCGCATGAAACTTGGTTTGACAGAAGAGACACCCACAATTAAACCCTATGATGAAAACCTCTGGGCAAATACAGCTGATGGACTTGTACTTCCGCCCGTATCTTCTTTAGTCCTTATTCAAGGGCTGCATGCGCGCTGGGCTATATTACTAGAGTCCATGTCCATGCATGACTACGAGCGAAAGGTTTACCGTCCTGATACTGAAAACAGAGTAAAACTTTGCTTTTTTCTAGGCGTATACGCCTGGCATTGCCAGCATCACCTGGGCCACTTGCAGATTATAAGATCAAAACAGTCAAATACTATTTAAATACCCCTTAATTTTTTCTATGGACAATGAGCGTTTAAAATTTCCGATCGGGAAACCAATATTAATTTCTGAATTTACTGAAGACGTCAAAAAGAACCTGATCCAGGTCATTGCTGAGTATCCTCAGCGGCTGAATGACCTCACCAAGGATTTTACAGTCAAACAATGGTCCTCTGTTTACCGTGAAGGTGGCTGGAATGCTGCGCAGATCGTAAACCATCTTGCAGATAGTCATATGCATGCCTATATGCGTTTCAAGCATGGGGTACTGGAAGAAAATCCTACACTAAAGCCTTACAATGTGGCAGACTGGGCAGAATCAGCAGATGCCCTGGAAACTCCACCACTGGCATCTATTGTTTTACTGGCAGGGCTGCATGCAAAATGGGTAACCCTGCTTAAATCTGTACCCCTTGAAGATTTTACCACCAAAACGGCTTACCGCCCTGATGGGGATACTACTGTAAAGATCCTTTTCTTTCTGGAGATCTATGCATGGCATTCAAACCACCATCTGGCACATCTACAGCTTATTAAAGACAAAGCTTAAAATTTACAACTACAAAAAAGGCTTAGCAACAAGAATCTGCAAAGCCTTTTTTGTAGTTGTAAACAATGAAATGATCAGGCCATGCTGCCTTCTTTCATGCGCTCGGCATTTTCTGCCAGTTGCAGGGCATCAATTACCTCCTGAATACTTCCATTCATTACCTCCGGAAGGTTATGGATGGTAAGGCCTATGCGGTGGTCTGTAACCCGGCCCTGAGGGAAATTATAGGTTCTTATTTTGGCCGACCGGTCACCGGTTGATACCATGGTCTTTCGTTTCTTGGCAGTTATCTCCAGGTGCTTGGCCAGTTCTACTTCATAAATCCGGCTTCTTAAAACCTGCAATGCCTTATCGTAGTTTTTTAACTGGGATTTCTGATCCTGGCATTGAGCGGTGATACCAGAGGGCAAGTGAGTAAGCCGCACCGCTGAATAGGTTGTGTTTACGGATTGACCGCCTGGGCCTGAAGCACAGAACAGATCTTTACGGATATCACTGATCCGGATATCCACATCAAATTCATCAGCCTCGGGCAAAACCACAATAGTTGCTGCCGAGGTATGGATTCTTCCCTGGGTTTCTGTATTGGGAACGCGCTGAACCCGATGTACACCTGATTCGTATTTTAACTGCCCGTACACATCATCTCCGCTTACCAGCACGACAATTTCTTTATAGCCACCCGCAGTACCTGGCGTGTCATCCATTAGTTCGACTTTCCAGCCGCGACGCTCTGCATAACGCACATACATGCGGAAAAGATCGCCGGCAAATAAACTGGCCTCGTCGCCGCCTGTGCCACCCCTGATCTCAAGAATTGCATTCTTGGCATCTTCAGGTTCTTTAGGGATAAGCATCAGCCTGATCTCATCTTCTTTCAGGTCACGTTGCTCGATAAGCTCATCAAGCTCGGCTTTTGCCATATCCCTGAACTCTTCATCTTTCTCAGTAGCAAGGATTTCCTTGTTGCTATCGATATTGCTGATGATATTGGCGTAAATATGATATTGCTCAACAATTTTGCTGAGTTCCTTGTAATCACGGTTAAGGGTTGCAAAACGCTTCATGTCAGTCATCGCCGATGGATTGGCTAATTCCTGTTCAACATTAATCCAGCGGTCTTTTATTGCAGCTAATTTATCAATCATTGGTTTGAATAATTTACAAAATTACGAATTTTTCTGCTAGGAGCAGTTAACGTAACAGAGTTTGCGCTGCCTCTTTATTCCAATATTTCAATGAAAGGTCATGGCCGTCATAAACTGCATAGCTCTGGAAATTCATCCACTCACCCAGGTTTATATACCTGCTGCTTTCGCTCAGGCGAATGTCAAGGGGAATATGCCGGTGGCCAAATATGAAATAGTCAATGGCTGAATGCTGTAGAATTTCACGGGCATAAATGACGAGCCATTCTTTCTCATCTCCATGGAAATCATCTTTTTCTTTATGGGTCTTGCGGCTGTTATTTGACCATAGATTGGCGATCGACATTCCTATATTGGGATGCAGATGGCTGAACAACCAATGGCAGGCAGGGCTGGTAAATGCCTTTTTCATTAGCTTATATGTTTCATCCCCAGGCCCGAGGCCGTCTCCATGACCTATATAAAAAGTTTTATCATTGAAATGGCTCGTTATTGGTTCCTTATGCAATATCAGGCCCAGCTCGTCATGCAGATAGTCCAGCCCCCACATATCGTGGTTCCCTGAAAAGAAATGAACAGGAATACCTGCATCTGTCAGCTCGGCCAGTTTACCCTGCAGGCGGACAAATCCCTTTGGAATTACAAATTTATATTCGAACCAGAAGTCAAAAACATCACCAACAAGGTATATTTCCTGTGCATCAGGCGCTGCATGATCAAGCCATTTAACAATCTCTTCTTCGCGAATTCTGCTCTTGGCAGCATTAGGGGCACCCAGATGGAAGTCAGAGGCGAAGTAAATTTTTTTTCCGTGTTGAAGTTTCATTCGGCATAAATATAATTCAATTCAGGGTGTTCTGTAAAACCCTGATCACCTAGCTAAAGAAACAATAATACGCTCAGATATTCATTAAATTCACACTGTTGAAACATCTTATGCCCAGAAGGCGTTTTAAAACCATTAATTTTTTCTGTATTTCATGGTTGAACACCCGCCTATTCAAAGAAAAACTTTCAGGAAAAGTGTTTGGCGAAACAAATGGGTATTTGGAATACTCAGAGGCCTGTATTTCTCTTTTCCTGTGCAACTGTTACTGGTGCACCTTAAAAAGAATCTAGCCCTTTTGCTGTTCTGGGGCATTCTCTTTGGTATTATCACCGGTCATATTGGTAAGGAATTCGGCATTCCCTACCTGTTTCTCGATCCGGAGTACCTGGGTAAAGTGAACTGGCTTAGTCTGTTCATCATGGGACTATCCATGGGTGGCTTTGTGCTGGCATTTCAAATCACCAGTTATTCACTCGAAAGCAGCAGGTTTAATTTTCTGGGTTACCTGAGAATGCCCTTTGGCAAGTTCTTCCTCAATAATTCATTGATCCCGGTGCTTTTTGTGGTGGTGTACATGATCAATTTCATCAAGTTCCAGACAGAAAGTGAGTACTTGTCGATCTACAGAATTTTGCTGGAAGCCTTTTCTTTTCTTGGCGGATTCACCTTTTTTATTCTGATCTTTTTCTATTACCTGGTAGGTACAAATAAGGATCTTTTCGTTGTGCTTGGCCCTGCTTTTGCCCAATCGTCTGAGCGCAGACGGCTCAAAAGGCTGCCTGCCATTTCGCAGGCCGATATTCCTCAAAAACCAATGAAGGTTCTTTATTACCTGGAATTGCCTTGGAAGATCAGGAAAGTGAATACGTTCAATGGAATGAACCGTGAATCTATCCAGCAGGTTTTTGCGCAGAATCACCTCAATGCCATCGTGCTGGAAGTAACCCTTCTCTTCTCCATTTTGCTTATGGGCTCTTTTGCAGGGCGTGAATCGATTCATATTCCGGCGGGGGCCAGTTTACTTCTGTTCTTTACCATACTTGTTATGGTGGCAGGTTGGGCCGACTACTGGTTAAAGGAATGGACGATCTCAGTGCTGCTTATTGTCTTTATCGTATTTAATTTGATGACAAGTATCTGGAGCCGGCCCGACCAGGGGGCTGCAGGTCTTGACTATGCGGCAAAACCTGCTTTATATTCCATAGACAGGATCAGGGCATTCGCATCTGATTCACTGGTGCGTCATGACAAGCAGGAAACCCTGACTATCCTTGAAAGCTGGAGGCATAAATTCCCGGTCAAACCCAAACTGGTGCTGGTATGTTGCAGCGGTGGCGGGCAAAGAGCAGCTATCTGGACGATCAGAAATCTTCAGATGGCTGATAGTCTGACCGGTGGCCAGCTTATGAACCATACCATGCTCATGACCGGGGCTTCAGGGGGTATGATTGGTGCTGCATTTTACAGGGAACTGGTATGGCGTAAATTACAAGGATTGCCCATTAATCTGAACAACAAGGCTTATGTAGAACAGATGGGCCGGGATAACCTGAATGCCATCATGTTTAATTTCGTTGTGAACGATATTTTCTTCAGGTCACTTACCTTCAATTACCTTCAGAAATCATACTATAAAGACAGAGGTCAGGCTCTTGAGGCTGAATTGAATAGAAGTACTAATTCCATGCTTGACAAGACCATTGCAACTTATAAAGCACCCGAGTCAATTGGGGAAATACCGATGATGCTCTTAAGCCCTACCATCATTAACGACGGGCGAAAACTATATATTTCTCCGCAACATATTTCCTATATGGTTGGCGCTGACTCACTCTGGCAACCTTCCAATATTCACCATGTTCAGGGAATTGAATTCAATCGTTTTTTTTCAGGGCAGGGGAGTGACAAGCTTCGCTTTTTAAGTGCACTTCGCATGAGTGCCACTTTCCCCTATATCACCCCGAACATAGAATTACCAAGCAGGCCTGCCATGGAGGTCATGGACGCAGGTATGACTGATAATTATGGAATAGATGATGCCTTGAAATTTGCTTTTGTTTTTCGCGGCTGGATCCGTGAAAACACGTCTGGAGTCATTATGCTTTCTATCAGGGATGCCCCTTCAGAAAAAGCTATAGAAAAAGAAAGAGGGCAGACTATTGTGGAGAAAATGATCTCCACCATTGGCGGGCTTTATATCGTATGGGAAGATATTCAGAACGACTACAATGATGTAGCTGTTTCAAATGCCCGGGCCTGGATGGGTGCACCACTAGACTATCTTGAATTACCCTATGTACCTGACTTTAAGTATGGAAATACAAAATCACGTGATTCTATATCGCTGAAAGTGGTTAGGGGGGCTTCCCTGAGCTGGCACCTGACACGTTTTGAAAAGGAAAATATACAGCAGAATATTATGCGACCCCCCAATGTGCAGACCCTGACCCGGTTGAAAAATCTCCTGGGGAAGTAGACTAGAAACTATTCTTCCACATCATGCTTTCCACAGGCCTGTTCGTGCGGATATTGTATTTAGCCGAGCCTTTTTTATTATAAAATGTCTCCACTTCACCTTCGACTACAAAATAGATCAGCTGTCCAACAGGCATACCATGGTATACGCGTACAGGCTGGCTTACTGAGATCTCCAGGGTCCATGTATTACAAAAGCCTACATCTCCTTTGCCTGCAGTCGCATGAATATCTATTCCCAGGCGGCCTGTGCTTGACTT
>JAYWCR010000231.1:0-3646 GCA_043780395.1 Sphingobacteriales bacterium | reverse complement strand
ACGCACCTTCACTGGCGGCATGCATAGCCACGCCCATCCCAATGCCCTGAGCAGCACCGGTCACTATCATTACCTTATTCTGAAATCGTCCGGGATTGATCATCAGACAGCAGCAAGGGTGCCAGAAGGAAGAAATTTCTCCGTGTAGAAATTTTTGAAAGGAATTTCTTCAGCCTCGAGTTTGTTTCTTACCGCATCGACCATTCCATTGGGGCCGCAGATATAAATATCATATTCAGGGGCAGTAAGATGTTCCTTATTGATCCACTGGGTAACAAAACCCCGTGCATGATGAGCTGATGGGCCTGCAATACAAACTGAATATCCGAAACCAGACTGCAGATGAAAATGATCAAGCCTTTCCGTTTCTACTAAATTTTCTTCTGCTGTCACCCCATAAAAAAGGCTTACGCCATGAACTGGCTGAAACCTGCTTAAGGTTTCGAGCATGGAAAGAAATGGGGCAATGCCGGTACCTCCGGCAAAGAATAAAACAGGCCGGGCGATCGGACGGGTGTAAAAGCTACCAATAGGCCCGGTTATATGAAGAATATCTCCGATTGAGGCTTTCTCCCTGAGCCAGGTACTCATAAGCCCTTCGGGCAGGGTACGGATCAGGAACTCCATATCAATATTTCCCGCCATAGAGCTGAACGAGTAAGAGCGCGTGATGCCTGAACCAGGAACTTCAATATTGGCATACTGCCCGGCAAGAAATGGAACAGGAAGCCCGTTCTGAGGCCTTAAGACGAGCTTGAAAACTTCTGCACACAATACTTCCAGCCTGACAAGCACTGAAGGTATGGTATCAATCTTCACCTTACAGGCGGCTGCACTGGCCAGAATATTTACGATCATGGCTGAATGTGGCCGCATCTGGCATGCAAGGCCAAAACCCTGCGCAAATTCCTCCTCTGTCAGGGCATCATCAATATAGCTTCCAGCATCAAATGTTCCTGAAATGATCTTGCACTTACAGGTACCACAGGCACCATCAGCACAATCAAGTGGAATATTCATACCCATCCTGTAGGCTGTTTCCACCACCGTTTCATTTGGCAGACCTTCCATAGAGCGGGTAAGGCCGTCTTCAAAATTGAGTATAAGTTGTGGCATAAAGGGCTAGATATGGTAGATGTCAATAACCTGGCGTATATAATCGTTTTTAAGCACTACCTTTTTATCATAGATCAGAAAACTGTTCTCTGTTCTGACAAGGGTATACAGTGAATACCCAAAATAGGAGTCAACTGTTTTATAGCGAAAACTCAAAGTATGCCAGTTAAACCTGAGTTTTATCTCTGAGCCTATTTCTTCCAGCACTTCTACATTGGAAATCAGGTGTATCGTTCTTGGCTCAGGCATGCTGGCACTGGAACGCTCTGTTTTGATCCTGAATACGCGGTCTTCAAGTCCATCCCGGTTGGGATAGAAGATCAATGATATTTCATTCTGCGGATTATCAGTCAACTCTTCCTCATCATCCCAGGCAGGCATCCAGAAAGGCGCTGATGAATGGTATAACTTTAGCCATTCATCCCATTGCCTGTCGTCAAGGAACCTTGCTTCTTTATATAGAAAAGCTTGTATTTCATTTATGTCTGTCATAACCTCCACTTAAACATGAACTATTTCTGCCTTATCAAGAGCGTTGCTAAGGGCTGACAACCAGTATTCCTGCTGCATCATAAAGAGCCCCTCATCTTCTATTTTCGGGCTGGTAAGAATGGGATTGAGCCCCATGTCACGCGCATTTTCATCAGGCCCTTCAATCCAGTGCATGGCTCCGCGGCTGATATCATTCCAGGCCATCGCACTCCCTTCATAGGCCATCTGACAAGACCTGAATTCCTCCAGGTCATCAGGCGTACCCATACCACTCACATTGAAGAAGTCTTCGTACTGGCGGATGCGCACGGCGCGTTCCTCTGCTGCTTCATTTTTAGGCGCAAAGCAGTATATGATCACTTCTGTTCTGTCTACAGAGATAGGCCTGACAATACGGATCTGGGTAGAGAACTGATCCATGAGGTATACATTTGGATAGAGACATAGATTACGGGTCTGGTTGATAATAAAACCAGCCTTTTTTTCTCCCATGCTTGATGTCAGCCGCGCCGCCTGCTTAAAAACAGGGCGCACCTCGGGGTTCAGTAACCGGGTCCAGAGCAGCAGATGGCCATGTTCAAAAGAATAGGCTCCGCCCTTCCCCCCCTTTGACCAGCTATTGGCATCTACTGTTTTTACCGCATTATTTTCATACTTGCGCCTGCCCATAGTGGCCACATAGTTCCAGTGCACAGAACTTACATGGTAGCCATCAGCCCCATTTTCAATCTGCAGCTTCCAGTTTCCATGATAAATATAGGACGAAGAGCCGCGCAGTACTTCCAGGCCATATTCTGCCTGATCAACCATCTGATCGATGATCACTTTTGCTTGCCCAAGATGCGCTTCAAGAGGAAGCACCTCCGCCTTTACACTGCCAAACAGAAAACCCCTGTACGAGGCAAACCGGGCTATCTTTTTAAGGTCATGTGATCCATCTGTATTGAACTGATCGGGATAACCAGCATCGGCCGGATCTTTTACTTTCAGAAGTTTTCCCGAATTATTAAAGGTCCAGCCATGGAAAGGGCAGGTAAAGGTTGATTTATTTCCTTTTTTATGCCGGCAGATCATGGCCCCCCGGTGGCTGCAGGCATTGATAAAAGCATTTAAAATTCCTTCCTTACTGCGGGAAATAAACACAGGCTGGCGGCCAATATAAGTGCTGAAATAATCATTCTTTTCGGGGATCTGGCTTTCATGCGCCAGAAAGACCCAGTTGCCTTCAAAAATATGTTCCATTTCCAGATCAAAAATATCAGGATTGGTAAACGACTCCCTGTTATGTTTGTACAGACCTTCCTTCACATTATGCTGCAGCATTCTGTTGAGGTATTCTTTATCAATCGTACTCTTCATGATATTTTATTTTTTAAGATAAAGGATCAGGCCAGGGGGAAGCGCTGATAAAATGATCAGGCAGTTTCAAGACTTACACGGCTACGGCTGTTCTCGCTGTCGAATACATGCTGGTTTTCTTTATGAAGTGTGAAATTGAACTGAATGGACGCAAATGCTTCAGTACGCTGAAATTCTCTTGCGGCTGCATCTTCACCGATCCGATGAATGGAAGGCACAAGCCCCTCGCGGGTCGCAAAGGCAAAATCGTCCCAGATCAGCGGGTCGTCTTCTATATTGATCTGTGTAGTAAGTTTCCTGTACCCGGGGGCGGTGACAAAGAAGTGAATATGGGCAGGTCTGCTTCCATGCCTGCCTATGGCTGTCAGAAGCTTATCCGTATTTCCTCCCGGAGGTACACTATAGCCCACAGGAATAAAACTTTTGAATTCATACTGGCCATCTGATGCTGTGCGGATGCTTCTGCGCAGGTTGAAGGGTGCCTGGGAGGTATCAAAATAGGAATACATACCCTTGAGGTTGCAATGCCATACTTCAACCAGGGCGCCTTCAACAACCTCTCCGTTCTCATCCATCACGCTTCCATGCATATATAAACGCTCTGCACCTGCTTCAGGTTCAGATTCAAGGGTTGCAAAGCTCAGGCTTTCCGGAGCACCTGCTACATAGAGAGGGCCTT
>JAYWCR010000230.1:0-12821 GCA_043780395.1 Sphingobacteriales bacterium | reverse complement strand
AAGCCCGACGGAAGTCTATATGCAGAAGAGCTGGTCTCCACAGAAGGTTTTTCAAGTACATCTTCTCTTGTTTACCATTGCTACCCCCCTACCCTGGTAAAGGAACTGGGTGAGCCCTATAGTGCTGAGCCAGAAATTGCCCGCGCAAAGCACCTGAAGCATACAAGCCTTAAAGGATTCAGGATCAAGCCCGAGAGCGATTACCTTGAAAGCCGGAAGCCTGTGCTGGTCAATGAAGACCTGCAGATCAGCCTGGCTGCACCTACGGCTTCCCTGGAAGCCTATTTCTATAAAAACACCTCAGCTGATGAGCTTATCTTTATCCATGAAGGGCAGGGAACACTTAAAACAGGTTACGGTGATCTTGATTTTAAAGAAGGTGATTATGTGATTATTCCAAGAGGAACTATTTACCAGATCCATTTTTCCGGCAGCCAGAACCGGCTGTTGCTTGTTGAATCAAACAGCCCGATAGAAATTCCAAAAAGGTACCGCAACACCGAAGGCCAGTTGCTCGAACACGCGCCTTATTGTGAACGTGATTTCAAGAAACCTGAGCACCTGAAGACCCATGACCAGCAGGGTGACTTTAAAGTGCTGATCAAAAAACAGGGACTGATCTATCCGTATATATACGGGTCGCATCCTTTTGACTTTATCGGATGGGATGGATTTCATTATCCATGGGCTTTCTCGATCCATGATTTTGAACCTATTACCGGCAGGCTTCATCAGCCACCTCCTGTACACCAGACCTTTGAAGCCCATAATTTTGTGGTCTGCTCTTTCGTTCCAAGGAAGTTTGATTACCACCCCCTGTCTATACCTGCACCCTATAATCATAGTAATGTGGATTCAGATGAACTTCTTTACTATGTTGACGGCGATTTTATGAGCCGCAAATCTGTGGAAAGAGGGCAGTTAACCCTTCATCCGGCAGGAATACCTCATGGCCCGTCACCGGGAATGGTCGAAAAAAGTATTGGCAAGGAAGAAACAAAGGAACTTGCTGTGATGATCGACACCTTCAGGCCTCTTAAACTTACCCGGTTTGCCTTAGAAATTGAAGATCCCGAATATTATCATTCATGGCTTTCCTGAATTTATTCATTCACATTTATTCAATTCTCCTGTATGGAATCAATCATTGAAGAAAAAATACCTGCCCAGGCAGTAGCTGTTGATTTTCTGCCCATAAACGGCACTGATTATATTGAATGGTATGTGGGCAATGCAAAACAAGCTGCCCATTATTTTAAAACAGCTTTCGGTTTTCAGACCCTGGCCTATGCAGGCCCGGAAACAGGGGTCCGCGACCGGGCATCCTATGTATTGAAGCAGGGAAAGATCAGGCTGATCTTTACTACCGCCCTACTCCCTCAGGGTGATATTGCCTGTCATGTTTTTGAACATGGTGACGGGGTAAAAGCGGTAGCCCTCTGGGTAGAGGATGCAACGAGCGCCTGGCAGGAAACAACATCCAGGGGCGCACGTTCCTATATGGCACCCGTCAGAGAGGAAGATGAACATGGCTATGTGATCCGCTCGGGAATCTATATCTATGGAGAAACGGTGCATATTTTTGTGGAGAGAAAAAATTATCATGGCACCTTTTTACCCGGTTATCAGCCCCAGCATTCTGATTATAACCCTTCCGATACCGGCCTGGAATATATTGACCATGTGGTAGGCAATGTAAACTGGTTTCAGATGAGCCGCTGGGTTGATTTTTACGGAACTGTAATGGGCTTCCATCAGCTGGTCTCTTTTGATGATAATGATATTTCCACTGAATACACGGCCCTGATGAGTAAAGTGATGACCAATGGAAATGACCGCATCAAGTTTCCTATCAATGAACCCGCCCAGGGAAAGAAGAAAAGCCAGATTGAAGAATACCTGGATTATTACCGGGGTGAAGGTGTGCAGCACCTGGCAATAGCAACCCTTGATATTATTCAAACAGTGACAGAGCTACGCAAGAGAGGGGTAGAATTTTTAAATGTACCTGCCTCCTATTATGAAACAGTGGGTATAAGGGTCGGAGCCATTGAAGAGGATCTTGCAAAATTAAAGGCGCTGGACATTCTTATAGACCGCGATGAAGAAGGTTATCTGCTGCAGATCTTCAGTAAACCCGTTCAGGACCGGCCAACCCTGTTCTTTGAGATCATCCAGCGCAAAGGAGCCCGTTCTTTTGGGAAGGGCAATTTCAAAGCCCTGTTTGAAGCACTTGAACTTGAGCAGGAAAAACGGGGAAATCTGGTATGATCTGCGGACCAGTGATTCTTCAGGCATATGCGGTTCCAGCGGAGAAAGGTATCAAACCTGTATCCGCTGAAATCTAATCCCGGAAAATCCGCAGGTACATTCTATCTTTACCCCCAGTGCTGACTTATATACAGCCGCCCACTTTGAAAAGAATCGCCATATTTGCCTCAGGATCAGGCTCTAATGCTCAAAAGATCATGGAGTATTTTAAAAAGAACGAAGTGGCAGAAGTTGCCCTCATGCTAAGCAACAATCCCGATGCCTATGTGCTGCAGCGGGCTGATAATTTTGAGATACCCAGTGAAGTATTTGATAAAGAGATGTTCTACAAAACAGATTTTATTCTTCAGATGCTTCAGAGCCTGCAGATTGACCTGCTTGTGCTGGCTGGTTTCCTCTGGCTCATTCCAGAAAATCTACTGAAGGCCTATCCGCGCAGGATCATCAATATACATCCCTCTCTTTTACCTTCATATGGAGGAAAAGGCATGTATGGGAAAAAGGTACACCAGGCAATACTGGATCAGAAGGAAACAGAATCAGGCATTACTATTCATTATGTAAATGAAGCGTTTGATGAAGGCGAGATCATCCAGCAGGCACGTTTTAAGATCGACCCTTCCGACGACCTGGAAATGATCATGTATAAAGGTCAGCAGCTGGAACATCAGTATTATCCGAAGGTTATTGAAAATATACTTAAGAAGCTTTAAAAAGCGTTTAAACTGACAGGATCTTTATTTATGTATGCCCTTTCACTGCTTTAAAAAATCTTATTTCTTTCTCTTATTTCTGTTCTTATGTCTTGGATCAGGTCAGGTATGTTCGCAGGTCATCGTCAGCGGAAAGATCTATGATGCAAGGGAGCATATCATCTTACCCGGAGTAAGTGTGCAGCGGCTTCATAGCCGTGATGGTCTTCAGAGTGACGCACATGGTAGATACTATATCCATGCCAATACAGGTGATACGTTAAGATTCAGTTTTCTGGGTTATGCAGCCAGAGATCTTATTATCCCGCAGGCAGCAGAGATCTATTCAGAAGACATTTATCTGCTGCCCAAAGAATTTAATCTGCCAGGGGTGAACGTCATGGCCCTGCGTGATTATCATAAAGATTCTGTGGAGAACAGAATTACCAATGCGGAGCTTTTTGATTATCATCAGCGCTCAGCAGGTAGCAAATTTGCTGAACAGGTACTTGAGCCCCTGGGTATAAAACAGACCTATCACCGTGCGCATCACCTGAATACAAAGAGCCGTTTTCAGGACAGGCTTATTGACCAGGAACAGCAGAACTATATAAACCAGCATTATACCAAAGAACTCGTGGGTTCACTTACAGGCCTGCAGGGTTCTGCGCTCAATGACTTCATGCAACGCTACCGCCCCAGTTATGATTTTCTGATCAATGCCTCTGAGTATGAGTTTCTGGAACAGATCTCCCGGCATTATGCAAATGACCATGCTTCATCCCTGGAGGATCCGATGCGAAAAAATTAATTAAAGCATTTATTTATTCATATTATATTATTTATATTTAAATAAAATAATATAATATGAAAGTCATTCTTCTGTTTCTGCTCCTCTTTACCTTTGCCCGCGCTGATGCGATTCAAACTGAACCTGATTCAGCATTTTTTGCCCAGCCTGAGGAACTCCCCGGCCATTCTGAAAGACCCCGGTCAAAGGCAGGAGCCAGCCATCTTCTTTTGCCGCTACGTGAAGGGCTTGTCTGCTATGAAACGATCACTCCCATGGATAGCACTGCAGGAAAGGAGGCTATCTACAGATCGGCCCTGAACTGGTATATGAGAACCTTTCCGTACGCCTACAAGAACCTGATCGTAGATGACCAGTACCATGGGAAGATTTTGGGTCGCTGCAGTTATCAGTTCCCTTATACATGGCTGATGGAAGACTACATGATGAAAGTTGATTTTGCCGTAGACATTACAGTCAGGTATGGAAAATGCCGGCTGCGGATCTATGATATTCAGCCAAAGGATGAAATAAAGGCTGAAGAAAACTATGGCCACCATGCCTCTTCTACCTGGGAGAACAGAAGCCTGGAACTAATGAATTCCCAGTACCTGCGCAATCCGGTACCTCCGGGCTTTGAAAAGGAAAAGATCGGAGGTATCCATACCTATTTTTCGGGTCTGCTGGCCTCATTCAGAAAGAGCCAGCATGAACTGACCCGGTTTATCCGGGGCAAAGATGCCTTCTAGGAGGTTCACAATCAATATGAATCCGTATTTTGGTTCGGACCCTGAATAGATTACCTTCGCAGATTTAATTCAAACTATGGAAAAGCCCCGGAAAATTAAGACTGCATTAATCTCTGTATATTATAAAGATAACCTTGAGCCCATCATCAGGCGCCTTGCTGAACTGGGGGTTACGATGTATTCCACAGGGGGTACAGAAAAGTTTATCCGTGAATGTGGAGCTGAAGTGATCCCTGTTGAAGAAATTACCAGCTATCCGTCCATTCTTGGGGGCCGTGTAAAGACCCTTCACCCGGCAGTTTTTGGTGGAATTCTCGGGCGGCGGGGACATGAGACTGATATGGAGCAGATGCAGGCCTATTCCATTCCGGAAATTGATCTTGTCATTGTGGATCTCTACCCTTTTGAGGAGACCCTGGCTGCAGGTGGCAGCCATGAAGAGCTGATCGAGAAGATCGACATCGGGGGTATTTCGCTGATCAGGGCCGCAGCCAAGAACCATCAGGATGTACTGATCGTTTCATCCAAAGACCAGTACAGCCAGCTTTTAGATCTTCTGAATGCAGAGAACGGCATCAGCAGCCTTGAACAACGGAGAAATTTTGCTGCCCATGCTTTCCATACTTCCTCTCATTATGACAGCCTGATTTTCAACTATTTTAATCAGAGCGGGGAGAAAAAAGATATCTTCAAAGTAAGCGTAGAAGGCCATCAGGTTTTGCGTTATGGCGAAAATCCCCATCAGAAAGGAATATTTTACGGAAAGATGGAAGAACTATTCACCAAACTGAACGGAAAAGAACTTTCATATAATAACCTGGTAGATGTTGATGCAGCCATCAGGCTGATGGAAGAGTTCACAGAACCTACCTTTGCTGTACTCAAACATACCAATGTATGCGGAATTGCAAGCTGCCCAACCCTTACTGAGGCCTGGAATGCAGCCCTTGCTGCAGATCCCATCTCTGCTTTCGGTGGGGTGCTGATCTGTAACCGTGAGGTAGATCTAACGACAGCCACTGCCATTCATTTCCTGTTCTTTGAAGTACTTATTGCACCTTCTTTCTCAGAAGAGGCTCTTTTGCTTTTAAAGGCTAAAAAGAACCGGATATTGCTGATTCATCATCCGGTAAAGCTACCGGTGAAACAGTACAAGAACATACTGAACGGAATTGTTGAACAGGATATGGACCTTGTGATGGAAAGCCGTGACCAGATGAAAACGGTCACCTCGCTTGCTCCCACCGGCCAGCAGTTAACAGACCTCGAATTTGCGTTGAAACTTGTCAAACATACCAAGTCCAATGCGATCATACTGGCAAAGGATCAGAAACTTATTGCCAGTGGGGTTGGTCAGACCTCAAGAGTGGATGCATTGAACCAGGCTATCCATAAGGCTGCAGCCTTTGGATTTGACGTGAAAGGGTCTGTAATGGCCTCTGATGCTTTTTTTCCTTTCCCTGATTGTGTGGAGGTGGCAGGGGCTGCAGGCATCAGCGCTATAGTTCAGCCAGGAGGTTCTGTAAAGGACATTGACTCTATCAATGCGGCAGATGCCCTGGGCATAGCCATGGTTGTAACAGGTGTGCGGCATTTTAAACATTAAAGTGAACAAAATCTATACGCATAGGTTTTAGAAGCAGAGTGATTAGAATCTGAAGTAAATTATTTTAGATTTGCATCTGCTTCAACCAATTGCGCATGAGGAGTTCTGGCAACCAGCAGTTTACCGGTCTATCTTCCCCGAAAGGAAGATGGATCCTTATATCAATGATTCTGGCCTCAGGGATGGCAGTCATTGACTCCTCAGCCCTGAACATAGCGCTGCCTTCACTTCAAAAAGCATTAAATGCCAGTGGAGTCCAACTGGTCTGGGTAGTGAATGCCTATGCATTGATGCTGGCAGCATTTATCCTTACCGGCGGTTCACTCGGAGATCTTTATGGCAGAAAAAGGACCATGCTTGGCGGCATGGTCCTTTTTATTTTAGCCTCAGGGCTCTGTGGATGCAGCACTGGAATTCTGTTTCTCATCGCGGCCCGCGGTCTGCAGGGAATCGGAGCCGCCTTTATGATCCCAGGAAGTCTGGCTATCCTTTCTGCCAGTTTTGATGATCAGACTAGGGGCAAAGCCATCGGCGTCTGGTCTGCTGCAGGTGCTATGCTGGTTGTTCTGGGGCCTGTACTGGGAGGTATCCTTACAGGAATGGGGGTATGGAGGTGTATATTCTTTATCAACCTGCCGATCGGGCTTGCAGCCTTTCTGATCATCCGAGCAAAAGTTCCCGAAAGCTACAACCAGCACCGCAAAGGTCCGGAAAAACCAGACGCTGGTGGTGCTGCACTTATCTTTGCAGGCCTGGGCCTGCTTACGTATGGCCTTACCGCATGGTCGGCGCAGGGAGCGGGTAAAACAACGGCCGGAATCACCATAGCCGCAGGAATTGCATTCCTGTTTCTGTTTATTCTGAACGAATCCAGGGTTAGCTCAGCCATGATGCCCCTGCATCTTTTCAGGTCTCAGACCTTTACAGGTGCCAACCTGCTTACCCTGTTCCTGTATGGAGCATTAACAGTTTCGACTTTTTTCCTTTCCATAAACCTGGTTCAGATCCAGGGATATTCATCGCCGGAAGCAGGCTTTTCTTTTCTTGCCTTTCCATTGCCCCTTGTACTGTTTTCGGGCTTTGCAGGCTCTCTGGCAGACAGGTACGGATCAAAATGGCTGCTGGTGAGCGGACCTGTTCTTACAGGTTGCAGTTTTTACCTGCTTTCCCGGCAGGGGCTTACTGCCGGACCTTCCTCCTATTTTACCACCTTTTTCCCAAGGCTTCTGTTGATGGGAACAGGAATGGCACTGACAGTAGCTCCGCTTACCACTACCGTTATGAGTTCAGCCAGAACGGACTTGAGCGGAACTGCTTCAGGGATCAATAATGCGGTTACCCGTATCGCCTCTGTGCTGGCACTGGCCTTGTTCAGTTCCCTGGCCATTCAGCTGCTTGAAAAAAATATGGCGCTTGAAACCCGCACATTCGCGCTTTCCAAAGAGATCCGGCAAACATACAAAGCAGAGGCTGCCCGGCTTGGGGCAGCCCGTATTCCGGCACATATACCTTTATTATTAAAAGCAAAAATGTCTGATGCCTTTAAACGGGCCTTTACAGATACCTATGCAGTGATTATGCAGATTGCAGCTGTCTTATGCCTGATAAGCGGTTTAATAGCTCTTTTTTTGATAAACAACGGAAATGGTTATACCTGATCTTTTAAAGTGTTCTTTTCAGTTTAAGAATCTTTTCAGCCTGGCGGTACTTTTTTGTACAGCATTTTTTGCCAGCGCACAGACGGCAGCGGATACTAATGCAGGTAAACTAAGCCTGAACGATTGCATCAGCTATGCCATGAAGAATGAGCCAGCCATCAGGCAGGCAGCTATTGATCAGGAAATTGCTGAAAAAGATATTCAGATCCGGCTTGCCGACTGGTTCCCACAGCTCAATGTGGGCAATACCCTGCAGCATTTCTTTAAAAAATCAGTCATCGTTCTCCCGAATTCAGCCAATCCGGCGGCCGGCTCCAATTATATTTCATCAGGAGTTTTCAATAGCAATGCCCTCGGACTTACAGGCACCCAAACCATTTACTCGAACAGCCTGCGGCTTGCAGCCGGTACAGCAAGGTATTACCGTCAGCAAGCAAGACAGAATACAGCACAGGTTAAAATTAATCTTGTAGTAGATGTAAGCAAGGCATTCTATGACCTGCTGCTTACCGGGCAGCAACTTTCTGTTCTGGACGAGGATATTTCAAGGCTTGGGAGCAACAGCAAGGAAGCCCTGTCACAGTACCAGGCTGGCACAAACGACCGCATTGATTATGAGCAGAGCCGAATTGCCCTGAATAATTCGAACAGCCAGCGTTTTAGCGCAGCTGAATCCATAAAATCAAAATATACCTATCTGCGCCAGCTCATGGGCTACCCCCAGGGTAAACCTATCCAGCTTCGTTATGACTCGCTGACCCTGACCAGGGAGATACTGGTAGACACCCCTGAACATTCCCGGCCCCAGGGCAGAATAGAATATCAGCTTCTGCAAACCACGATCGCTCTGGAAAAAGAAAACTATTCCTTTTATAAATATGATTTCCTTCCGACCCTTTCAGCCTTTGGAAATTATAACCTGATCTATCAGAATGATAAAGCAGCAAGATTATTTGACCGCAGCTTCCCCAACTCAGTCATCGGCCTGAGCCTGAGCATTCCGGTATTCCAGGGCAATAAACGCATCTATAATATGCGCAGGGCGGCGCTGGTTGTAAAGCGTTCGGCACTGGATATGACTGAGCTGAACAACAGCATGGAAACCGAGTATAGCCAGGCCTCAGGTACCTATAAAAGTTATAGAACGCAGTATGCGCTAAGCGCCCAGAACGTGGAAATCGCCCGGCATGTGTATACGATCGTAAAGATCCAGTATCAGCAGGGCATCAAACCCTATCTTAACCTGATCCAGGCTGAAAGCGACCTGCGTACTTCACAGCTGAATTATCTGAACGCCCTGTTTCAACTTTTAAGCAGCAAACTGGATGTTCAGCATGCGCTTGGAATTATTCCCATACAACCCTGAACTCCATGAGAACCCTGAACCTGAAGAATTTTAATGCCCCACCGGGCTGGCTTGTACTCTTTGCCTCTTTGCTGGGGGCATGCTCCCCGGCGCCCAAACCTGCTGACCCTTCCACCCTGCCTGTTCCCGTTCATACAGTCATGGTTGCAGAAGGCCCTGCAGGCTTTACCACCCAGTATCCGGCCACTGTAAATGCCCTGAATCAGACTGATCTGCGCACCAATGTAAGCGGCTATATTACAGGCATCTATTTTAAAGAAGGCAGCACTGTGCGCCGAGGGCAGAAGCTATATGAAATTGATAAAAGTAAATACCAGGCAGGGTATGATCAGGCGGTGGCAAGTTATAATATCTCAAAGGCCAACCTTGACCGTGCTGACCAGGACGCCCTGCGCTACCAGAACCTGCTCAAGCAGGATGCCATAGCCCGCCAGCAGGTAGATCATGCGCTTACCGACCAGCAGAATGCCCGGCTGCAGGTGGTCGTAGCCCGTCAGGGAATAAAAAATGCAGCAACAGATCTTCGTTATTCACAGATCACAGCTCCTTTTTCGGGCGTGATAGGCCTTAGCCAGGTTCGTCTGGGAGCCTTGGTTCAATCAGGGCAGACTTTGCTAAATACCGTCTCCTCTGTGGACCCTATTGCCGTCGATGTTGTGGTAAGCCAGCAGGACCTTCCTTTATTCCAGCGCTATTTAAGGGATAAACTACCCCTTACAGATTCTATTTTCACCCTTGTACTTCCAGACCGTACTGTTTATACCGGCCTTGGCCGGATTGCAGTCATTGACCGGGCCATTGACCCCCAGACAGGAACACTGACAGTAAGGATAAGATTTCCCAATTCCGTACAGCTCCTTACCCCGGGTATGAATGTGACCATGCTGGTCAGAGAAGGCCGGGGAGTACGCAGCATTCTGATCCCTGCAAAATCTATCACCGAGGTCATGGGCGAGCTTTTTGTTTTTGTAGTAAAGGGCAAAAAAGTGCATCAGCAGAAGATTTTGCAGGGAAAAGTAATTGGAGACAAACTGGTTGTTAAAAGCGGTCTTGCCCCTGGTGATGAAATCGTTACTGAAGGCATGGCCAGATTGAAGGAAGGTTCATTAATTAAAACGAATTAAGCGTATGATCTCCACCGTTTTTATAAACAGGCCAATTACTTCCATTGTCATTTCCCTTGTCATTGTGATCGTAGGAACCCTGGCCCTGATCAGCCTTCCTGTAAGCCAGTATCCCGAAATCACCCCACCCCAGGTACAGATCACCGGTTCCTATATCGGGGCCGATGCCCAGACCGTGGAGCAAAATGTGATAACCCCCATTGAAACCCAGGTAAATGGTACGCCTGGCATGTCCTATATTCAGAGTAACAGCACCAATAGTGGAAGTTTTACGATCAATGCTTATTTTAATATAGGCACCAATATCAATATTGCCACCCTGGATGTGCAGAACAGGGTAAGCATTGCCCAGCCAGTGCTTCCCAATGAAGTAAAACAACTGGGAGTGACCACCCGCAAGCGGAATCCCAGTATTCTGATGCTGGTAGCCATTTTTGCACCTAAAGGAAGTCATAATGTACCCTTTCTGGATAACTACGCCAATGTATATGTGAAAGATCCTCTGGGCAGGGTTGACGGGGTGGGTGATATCATAACCCGTACCGATGATTTCAGCATGAGGCTCTGGCTCAGGCCTGATAAGATGGCGGCAATGGGCCTGACAGCATCTGATGTAGTCAATGCATTGAATGAGCAGAATCTGCAGGTTGCTGCAGGCTCTGTAGGTTCACCCCCCCAGCCAGGTGTTCAGGCCTTTGAGTACACTGTACTTGTGAACGGCCGCCTCAGCAAACCCGAAGAGTTCCGCAAAATAATTTTAAAGACAAATCCGAACAAGGGTGCTATTGTGTACCTGTCTGATGTGGCAAGAGTAGAGCTTGGAAAGTTCAACTATAGCAATAATTCTTTTGTGGATGGCCGTCGTGCTGCCTATCTGCTCATTTATCAGGCTCCGGGAAGTAATTCCCTGCATGTAGCTGACGGGGTCTACAAGCAGATGGAAGCACTGAAAAAATCTTTTCCTGCCGATGTGGATTATGTAGTGCCCTTTGAAGGCGTTTCGGTTGTGCAGGTATCCATCTCTGAAGTCGTTCAGACCCTTTTCATTGCCTTATTGCTGGTAACCCTGGTAGTCTATATTTTTCTTCAGAACTGGAGGGCTACACTGATCCCGATACTTGCTATACCTGTGTCCATTGTAGGAACCTTTATTTTCTTTATTC
This sequence comes from Sphingobacteriales bacterium, assembly GCA_043780395.1. Classification (GTDB taxonomy): domain Bacteria; phylum Bacteroidota; class Bacteroidia; order Sphingobacteriales; family Sphingobacteriaceae; genus JANLVJ01. The sequence continues at coordinate 1,402 of JAYWCR010000230.1, read as the reverse complement.
CTCTGGGCTTTACTGTAAATACGCTTACCCTTTTTGGGTTTGTGCTTGCTATTGGAATTGTGGTGGATGATGCTATTGTAGTGGTAGAGGCTGTGCAGCATTATATGGATACGGAGAAGATCTCTGCCAAACAGGCTACAGAGAAGGCAATGGCCGATATTTCTGCGCCTGTAATTGCCATTGCCCTGATTTTGGCAGCTGTCTTTGTACCTGTAGGCTTTATACCGGGTATTGTGGGGCGCCTGTACCAGCAGTTTGCGATCACTATTGCTATTTCGGTCTTGCTTTCAGCTTTTATTGCCCTTTCACTCACTCCGGCTTTATGTTCAATTCTGTTAAAGATTACAGACCCGGCGCAGAAGAAGAACTTTCTGGACCGGCTGTTCGAACGCTTTAATACCTGGTTTGACCGGATTGCCGGAAGCTATACTCTGGCAGTGAAGCGAAGTATTTCAGGGGCAAAGTATATCATTATTCTGCTGGTCTGTCTGAGTGCAGCTGCCCTTTTTATGTTTCATCTGAAACCTACGGGTTTTATCCCTACTGAAGATGAAGGCAGGATCTATGTGACCTTTGAACTTCCGGAAGGTGCCTCTACTGCCCGTTCACTGAAGGTGCTGCAGATCATTATGAAAAAAATTGACTCCATAAAGGCGGTGGGTCATTATGCTGCACTGGGAGGTCTGAATGTCGTAACTTTTGCTTCCAAGTCAAACAGCGGAACGGTCTTCGTGCAATTGAAGCCCTGGGACGAGCGTTCAGATAAAAGCCTGCAGTTAACGGCTGTCATTGCCCAGATGACCAAATCTTTCAGCTCACTAAGAGATGCCAATGTGGTGGTCATTCCTCCGCCACCGATCCCCGGGCTGGGCCAGACAGCGGGCTTTACTTTCGAAGTGGAACAGAAAGAGAGCAATACGGACCTTGTCAGCATGCAGCAGAATATCCAGTCATTTACGGCTGCCATCAATAAAAGGCCGGAAATTGGCCGGGCCTTTACTTTTTTCAACTCACGCAACCCTGTTTACCGGCTGACTGTTGACAGGGAGAAATGCAGAAAACTCGGCGTGAACATCAGGGATGTATTTCAAACGCTCCAGATTTACCTGGGCAGTTCCTATATCAATGACTTTACCCTGTACGGAAGAACCTTCAGGGTCGTGGCCCAGGCCGATTCGGCCTATCGCACAGATATCAGCCAGCTCGGATATTATTATGTACGCAACCAGGCAGGAACCATGCTTCCCCTGAACAGCCTGATCAGTTCCACCCTTGCCCAGAATGCACCGCTTATTTCTCATTATGACCTTTTCCGCTCTGTAGAATTTAATGGAAGTCCCAAACCAGGCTATAGCAGTGGCCAGGCACTCGATGCACTCAGGGAAACTGCCGCCAAGACCCT
>JAYWCR010000229.1:0-27775 GCA_043780395.1 Sphingobacteriales bacterium | reverse complement strand
CACCACGTACCGTTCTGATTTTATCAATATGGGTATGAATAGATTGTAATTCGTACAGCGCTTTCAGCTTTTGCTCAACAGTTGTTTCCATTATAATAATATATGGGATTAGTATGCACTCGTGACAATAAGAGTGCAAAGTTAGGGAATTTCTCTGACAGTCTACTATACAGAAGTTCCGGAGTATACTGCTCACTCTCAAAATGACCGATATCTGCGATCAGGATCTGTTGCTCAGCATCGAAGAACTGGTGGTATTTGAAATCGGCGGTAATAAAGGCATCACAGCCAGCTGAAATAGCCGCCTGGAGCAAAAAACTACCTGACCCACCGCAACATCCTACTTTTTTAATAGGTCGGTCAAAGGCCGTATGCCTGATACAATCAGCCTTCATGCGACCAGCTACCAGGGCCAGAAAATCAGGTACCTCCATAGGTTCCTCAAACTCGCCCTCAATACCTGCTCCGTAATCTGCCAGCTCATTTTCAAGCGGAATAAGGTCATAGGCCACTACTTCATACGGATGGCTATCTTTCATAGCTTTTATGATCTTGTTCTCAAGCCAGCTGGTACAGACACATTCCAGCTTCACTTCCTCACCTGTATGAAGCTGGCCTATAGTTCCGGAATAAGGATTTGCGCCCTGTACAGGCATGAATGTCTGGGTACCAGTAGTCTGGAAGCTGACATTGCTATAGTTTTCAATGGAGCCTGCTCCTGCACCAAACAAGGCATCCAGCACCTGTACTGAATGGGAGGGCGGGCAGTAACAGACCAGCTTTTTCAATTTCCCTTTCAGGGGCTGCATGACTTTCTTGTTCACAAGACCCAGTTTATCGGCAATAAAAGAGCTTACCCCGCCTGCGGCATGGTCAAGGTTGGTATGACAGGCATAAATGGCAAGATCATGCCGGATTGCCTTGATCAAAATCCTCTCAGTGGCATTGCTTCCGTTAAAGCGCTTCATGCCGGTAAAGACCGGAGGATGATGACAGATGATCAGGTTTATCCCCTGGGCAATAGCTTCGTCGAGTACAGCCTCTGTACAATCAAGGCTCAGGAGTGCACCGCTGACTTCCATACCCGGCCTTCCTGTAAGAAGCCCGCTGTTATCATAGCTTTCCTGGATAGAAAGAGGGGCCCAGCCTTCTAAAAATTCGGTGATGAGAGTTAAGTTCATTTAATAATCATTTACTGTATCTGTTTTAATAAGGTGGTTACAGGATTGTAAAAGTCTGAATTTCGTATCTTTGCGCCAAACTTGTGCAGGTGGATTCGTCAGAAATACTAAAAAAATATATTTCAGATAAAAGAATACAGGAAGTAACCAGCTTTCTTGGAAATTCGGCTATTAATAAACCCGTATGGCTGAAGGGTCTTATAGGCTCCACAGATGCGTATATCGCCTATGCGGTATATCTTGAAACAGGCCGGAGCTCTTTATTCGTATTACCCTCTTATGAAGAGGCCGTATACTTTATGAATGATATGGAGAACATATCTGCCGGTGATGTACTGTTCTTCCCTTCGTCCTATAAAAAAGATTTCGATTTTACCCAGCTCAACAGTGCCAATGTACTGCTAAGGGCTGAAGTATTAAGTGAGCTCAAAAATGCGATTAAACCCCGGTTCATTGTTAGTTATGCCGAGGCCATGTGCGAGAAGGTGATCTCAAAGGAAACACTTGAAAAAAACACTTTGCAGATCTCTATCGGAGAGGCCCTTAGCATTGATTTTATTAATGAATTTCTGAGCCTGTATGATTTTGAACGCACTGATTTTGTCTACGAAGCTGGTCAGTTCGCTATCCGCGGGGGCATTGTAGATATCTTTTCTTTCTCGCATGATCTTCCCTACCGGATTGAATTTGCAGGTGATACTGTAGAGACTATCCGCACCTTTGATCCCGATGACCAGCTTTCGGTGAGCCATATGCACAGGATCACTATAGTGCCTAATGTACAGTCAAAGCTTCTGAAAGACAATAATATTTCTTTTCTTGATTTTGTCGGGGGCAATACACTGCTATGGCTGAAAGATGCAGCCTTTCTTTTTGATATTGCAGAAAAAGGACTTAAAAAGGCAAAGACCCTTTATGCGGGGCTTACAGAAGAAGATAAGTTAATGCATCCCGAATGGCTAAGCCCGGGATTTTCTTTTGTAGAGCCTGCTTACCTGCGCAGCAATGCAGATTCATTTCAGTTGCTTGAATGTGGAAAGCAGTTTTTATACACTCCCGGCCTGGAGCTGCGCTTCAATATCAGGCCACAGCCCTCTTTTAATAAAGATTTTCTCTACCTGCTTGAAAACCTGCGGGCCAATGTAGCCCAGGGTATTGAGAACCTGATCTTTGCTGATTCACCCAAACAGGTAGAGCGGCTGTACAGCATTTTTGAAGACCTTGCCAAAGGGGCAACCGCAAAAGGCAATGGCCCTGCGCTCTTTACAGTGATCAACCTGAGCGTGCGCGAAGGCTTTATAGATGATGATCATAAGATTGCCTGTTATACAGACCATCAGATCTTCGACAGGTATTATAAGTACAGGCTTAAGAAGAGCTATTCACGCAGCCAGGCCCTGACCCTTAAAGAATTGCGTGACCTGAAACCCGGTGATTATGTGGTACATATTGATCATGGGATAGGTAAATATGCAGGCCTTGAAAAAATTGAGGTAAATGGCAAGACCCAGGAATCCATACGGCTCATCTATGCCGACAATGACCTGCTCTATGTAAATATCAGTTCCCTGAACCGGATCTCCAAGTACACAGGAAAGGAAGGTACTGAACCCAGGATGAATAAACTGGGTACAGAGGCCTGGGATAAACTAAAAAAAAACACTAAAAAAAAAGTTAAGGACATTGCCCGTGACCTGATCAAACTCTATGCACAGCGTAAGTCAAAGGTTGGCTATTCATTTCACCCGGATACCTATATGCAGGACGAGCTTGAAGCGTCCTTCATCTATGAGGACACGCCTGACCAGGTGAAGGCGACAGCTGATGTCAAGAAAGATATGGAGGCCGAACATCCCATGGACCGCCTTATTTGCGGGGATGTAGGTTTTGGTAAAACAGAAATTGCGGTGCGGGCGGCTTTTAAGGCAGTTGCAGACGGCAAGCAGGTGGCCATTCTGGTGCCTACTACGATTCTTGCTTTCCAGCATTACAAGACCTTTAAAGAACGGCTCGCAGATTTCCCCTGCAATGTGGAATATATCTCCAGGTTTCGTTCATCTAAAGAGATCAGGGAAACCCTGGAGCGGGTAAAAGATGGAAAAACAGAAATTCTGATCGGCACGCACCGCATCGTCAATAAAGACGTAGTGTTCAGGGATCTGGGCCTGATGATCATTGATGAAGAGCAAAAATTCGGGGTGGGCACAAAGGAAAAATTAAAGGAGATGCGGGTGAACATTGATTCGCTTACGCTTACTGCCACGCCTATTCCACGGACGCTTCATTTTTCTTTAATGGGCGCCCGGGATCTTTCCATTATAAATACTCCGCCTCCAAACCGGCAGCCTGTACTCACAGAGCTTCATGTCTTTACTGAAAAAATTGTTCGTGAGGCGATTGATTTTGAGATCGACCGCGGAGGACAGGTTTTCTTTGTGCATAACCGCGTAAAGGATATCTATGAGATGGCAGGCATGCTTCAGAAGGTTTGCCCTGATGCCAGGATCTGTGTAGGTCATGGGCAGATGGAAGGCCATGAACTGGAAGATGTGATGCAGAAGTTCATTGATGGCAAATTTGATGTGCTGGTAGCAACGACCATCATAGAATCAGGCCTGGATATTTCCAATGCCAATACCATGATCATCAATCATGCGCATCAGTTCGGCCTGAGTGACCTGCACCAGATGCGGGGGAGGGTAGGCCGGTCCAATAAAAAAGCTTTCTGTTATCTGCTCAGCCCCCCCATGTCGACCCTGAGCTCTGAAGCGCGGAAAAGGCTGAGTGCCATTGAGGAGTTCTCGGAGCTTGGCAGCGGGTTCAATGTGGCCATGCGCGACCTTGATATCCGTGGAGCAGGAAACCTGTTGGGCGCCGAGCAAAGCGGATTCATTGCTGAGATCGGTTATGAAATGTATCATAAAATTCTCGATGAAGCCGTTCAGGAACTGAAGGAAGATGAGTTTGCTGATGTATTTCAGGATGAAAAGCCCCGGGCCTTCATCACCTTTACGCAGATTGAGACTGACCAGGAACTTCTGATCCCCGATGAATATGTTAGCAGCATTACCGAGCGGTTTAATTTATACTCGGCCATCAGCAAACTTGAAGATGAAACCGGGCTCGAACTGTTCAGAAAACAATTGAACGACCGTTTTGGACCTCTGCCTGCCCAGGTTGAGGAACTTATGCGAACCATCAGGCTTCAGTGGGTGGGCAAGGACCTCGGCTTTGAACGAATGGTACTCAAACAGGGAATTCTGAAATGCTATTTTGTGTCCAATCAGGCATCGGCCTATTATGAATCCGGAAAGTTTATGCGCATTTTAAGCTATGTAAAAGCCAACCCCCTGCGGTTTAAACTTAAAGAACACCGGTCTCATCTGATACTTAGTATTTCTTCGGTCAGTTCTATACAGCAGGCATGGAAAGTGCTTGAAGGTATTACAGAAACCGAAATGGTTGAATAAAAATATACGCTGAAAATCTATTCTATGTATTTCAAAACTCTTCTTCTAGGCGGATTACTTCTGGCCGCTGGTTCAGATCAGGCTTTTTCACAACAAGCCGCTACAGAACTTCTTAAAAACCCCTCCTATAACTGGTTTAACCAGGATGCAGGCCAGAACCATACCATAGGCATCAGCACCGACAGAACGTATCTGGAACTGCTGAAAAACAGGAAGCCGCAGCGGGTCATTGTGGCAGTAATTGATGGAGGCGTAGATACAAGTCATGAAGATCTTGCCGGAGTGATCTGGCAGAATAAGAAAGAAATAGCCGGAAATCATCTTGATGATGACCATAACGGCTATGCTGATGATGTTCACGGCTGGGATTTCATTGGTGGCAAAAATGGCACAGACGTTCATTTTGATACCCAGGAGATGACCAGAATGGTTGCCAGCCTCGAGCCCCTTTTCAGGGAAAAAGACCGCTCCACCCTGAATGCTCTGGAAAAAAACAAGTATGACCAGTACCTGAAGGTGAAAAAAGAGTATGATTCAGCAGTTTCCAGGAATGAGGAGCAGCTGACATTCTACCAGCGTCTTTTTTCCTATATGACCGATGCTGAACAGATCGTCAAAAAAGGAATGAATATTTCCACGATCGATTCTACTTCCCTTAAAAACTATAAGGGTACAGATGAGCGGGTGAAGGCAGCAGCAGATGCACTTTTAAAAATGTACCAGTATGGTTTTAAAAATCTTGATGCAGCCCTGACAGAACTAAAAAGTGGAGTAGCACATTTCCAGGAAACTAAGGACTATGGTCTTAACCTCAGTTTTAATCCGCGCACCATGGTGGGTGATAATTATACAGATGTCACTGAACGGAATTATGGCAATAATGATGTAACCGGCCCTGATGCCCTGCATGGAACCCATGTGTCAGGAATAATCGGAGCACTAAGGTCCAATACATTAGGGATCAAGGGAATTGCAGATGATGTATATATTATGCCCGTAAGGGCCGTTCCTGACGGAGATGAGCGTGACAAGGACATTGCCAATGCAATCCGTTATGCGGCTGATAACGGGGCACAGATCATCAATATGAGCTTTGGCAAGGGTTTCTCTCCTGAGAAAGGGGCCGTTGACGCCGCAGTAAAATATGCTGACAGCAAGGGTGTGCTCATGGTACATGCGGCAGGCAATGAATCAGCCAATAAAGATTCCGTGGTCAATTTTCCAAGCAGGCTTTATCTTGACGGGGGAATGGCAGCCGGCTGGATTGAAGTAGGAGCATCGGGGCGTGATGATAACGAAAACCTTGCTGCGGCCTTCTCCAATTATGGAAAAAAGACAGTAGACGTTTTTGCCCCTGGCGTAGACATCCTCTCCACAGTGCCCAAGCCTGCACTTTATAAAGCTGAAAGCGGTACCAGCATGGCGGCACCTGTTATCACAGGCCTTGCGGCGGTACTGAAGGAATATTTTCCTGAACTAAGCAGCCGTGATATCAAGGATATCATCATGCAGTCATCAGTAAAATATCATACCATGGTCCTCAGACCCGGATCAAAGGTGCTTGTAAAATTTGATGACCTCTCCATTTCAGGCGGGGTAGCAAATTTATATCAGGCTGTGAAGATGGCTTTAACCTATAAGAAAAGATCCTGAGGCAAAGCCCTTAAACTGTCTTATTAATCCTTTCTAAATACCTTACTTTGCCAGTCAATGGACTATACCACCAACCTGCTGGCAAACAGCCTGCGCACTGTTTATAAACCTGCTGAAAATGAGAGCAAGATCTCTCATTTCTGCCTTCTCATAAATTCAGGTTCAAGGGACGAACTTGATTTTGAAACGGGCATGGCTCATTTTACCGAGCATATGCTTTTTAAAGGCACGACCCGCAGAAGTACCGTGCAGCTGTTAAAGCGGCTGGAAGTAGCTGGGGGAGAGCTTAATGCATTTACAACAAAGGAATATACCTGCGTCTATGCATCTTTCCTGAATGAACACCTTGAACGTGCCATGGAACTCATTTCAGACATGGCCTTTAATTCTATTTTTCCTGAAGCAGAGATAGACCGGGAAAAGGGGGTGATTGCCGATGAAATTGAGTCTTACCAGGATGTTCCTGAAGAACTGATCCAGGATGAATTTGATGAACTTCTGTTTCAAAATGACCCTTTGGGTAAATGTATCCTTGGAACCAGAGAGAGTATTACATCTTTTAACAGGAATCATTTTCTTGATTATATGGCCCGGCATTATGTGCCTGCCAACATGACCATTGGCCTGAGTACAGCCCTGCCCGAGAAAAAATTCAGGCATTATGCAGAAAAGTATTTCGGCTCAGCTAACGCGGGTACCGTGCCCGGAAGAACGCCGGTAAAAGCGCTGGATCTGGTACTTTCCAAAAGAGTGGCCAAGCCAATCTCCCAGGTACATGCCATGATAGGCCGAAGGGCATGTAGCATTCATGATTCCCAGCGCATGACGATGATGCTTATAAATAACCTTCTTGGCGGGCCGGGTATGAGCTCGGTGCTCAACCTGGAGATCCGCGAGAAAAAAGGGATCTGTTACACAATCGAGTCAGGCTATTCGGGCTACCGTGATTCAGGAATCTTCTCTGTTTATTTTGGTACAGAGGCTGCTAAGGCCGAAAAATGCCTTGCCCTGGTCCATAAAGAATTAAAGCTGCTGAAAACGCAGGCCCTTTCAGGAATGAACCTGCATCAGGCAAAACAACGTTTTAAAGGACAGATCGCCCTTGCAGAGGAAAGCCGCTCGTCCGTTCTGATCAGTATCTGTAAAAGTATTCTTGACTTTGGAAAAGCAGACCCTATTCCTGTGCTGTTTGAATATATTGATGCAATCACCTCCAAAGAAATCCTGGAGCTTTCCGTAAATATGTTTGATCCTAAAGATCTATTCAGCCTGGTATTTGAACCATCTGAAAATTGACAGGGCTGCCTTCCGATGACCTGGCCAATTACCTGCTTTCCAACCTGAGTCCGGAACCCCGGCTTCTTGCTGAGCTTAACAGGGAAACAAATCTAAAAGTATTAAAGCCACAGATGCTATCGGGTTATTATCAGGGCAGGGTACTTAGTTTCATGAGCCATATGATAGCTCCTGCATGTATTCTGGAGATCGGTACCTTTACAGGTTATTCAGCTTTATGCCTTGCCGAAGGGCTGCAAAAAGAAGGTCGGCTTATCACTATTGAGATCAACCCTGAAGTACTGGAAATTGCCCGCACCTATTTTGCACGCTCTGACCATTCCACAAAGATCATCTCCCTGCTGGGTGATGCAGCCATCCTTATCCCTGAACTTAACGAAGTCTTTGACCTTGTCTTCATTGATGCTGATAAAAAAAGGAACCAGCTCTACTATGAACTTGCCCTTGCAAAGCTTAGACCTGGAGGTATTATGCTCATTGATAATATGCTCTGGTATGGAAAAGTGCTGAACGATGCTGCAGATAAAAAAACACTGGCAGTAAGCGGGCTGAATGAGTTTATTACCAATGACCCCAGGGTTGAGAACCTTATTCTTGCTGTCAGGGATGGAATCCATATACTGCGCAAAAAATAAAGACCCTGAAAAACCGTTAATTTTAAAAATAGTTCTGTTCCTGTATTCATTTCCCCCTGATGAACTCAAAAAAAGTCATACCCTGTTCACTTTTTATTTTTTTCAGCATGACCCTGTTCTCATGCCATGTAAAAAAGACCATTGTTAAAAACAGTCCCGCCTCACTTCCTTCCGGAGTGACCAGACCAGGAAAGAGCAATTCAGCCTATAACGAGGATGTATCGGCTTACATAAAGAAATACAGTCTCTATGCAGTAAAGGAAATGCAGGAATCTGGCGTTCCTGCCAGTGTAATCCTGGCACAGGGGATCCATGAATCCAGCGCCGGAAAAAGTTTGCTGAGTCAGGAAGCAAATAATCATTTCGGGGTCAAGTGTACGGGTGACTGGAGTGGCCCCAGCTACCGGATGAATGATGACCAGCCCAATGAATGTTTCAGAAAATATGCAAACGCCGGTGAATCATTTGATGATCATATAAAGTTCCTGCAGCGCAAGCGCTATGCTTCATTATTCACGCTTGACAAAAAAGATTATAAAGGCTGGGCATCGGGATTAAAGCGTTGCGGGTATGCAACCAACCCCCGGTATGCGGAGCTGCTGGTGAGTATGATAGAGCGCTATAACCTTGACCGGTTTGATCAGGGATCTGCTGCAGATGCGCCTGTATATCTGGCCTCAAGATCTACAACAAATCATTCAGCCCCACAGGAAGCAAGTGTTGCCGAAAATGTACATCAGCCGGTACTGGTTACGGCATCCGTTCTTGCGGGAAGATCTGCAAAAGGTACGATCAGGGATACCATCCACCAGAAGGTTTATATCATAGATACGATCTATCAGTATGCATACCAGCACCCAGCCTATACAGCTGCCAGAAAACCTTCAGCCCCTGCAGTCAGGGATTCCGATGCTGCTGCACCCCGTGCAGATTCAGCTGCTTCCATCTTACCCCGGCCGGCTGGCAACAGCTATACCGTAAAAAAGGGGGATACCCTGTATGGAATAGCGCATAGGTTTAACCTTAAAATGGATGACCTGATCCGACTGAATTCACTTTTAGAAGGGAAGGTCAGGATCGACCAAATATTGCAACTGCGGTAAACTATCTGCTATAAAGGGATTTTCGCTCAATAAAATCAAGTACAGACTCGGGAAGCATATACTGGATATTTTTTTTATCCTTCAGGGCCTTGCGGATAAAAGTGGAAGAGAGTTCCAGAAAGGGAGTATCCGTAATTTCAATACGGCCAGTTCCGCTCCATTCACCCAGGTCAAAACCTGGACGCGGGTATACAAGAACCGGATACTGTTCAAGAATTGTTTCATGACTTTTCCACTTGCGGATAGAGACAATATTATCAGCACCCATGATCAGTGAAAACTCATGTGCCGGATACCGCTCTTTCAGGCAGATCAGGGTATCAATGGTATAGGAAGGCTGGGGTAATCCCAGCTCTATATCACAGACCAGAATTCTGTTATTGGTCTCCGTAGCAAGCTTGGCCATCTCAAGGCGGTCATATACACCGGCAAGAGAACCTTTTCTTTTCAGAGGGCTTTGCGGCGATACCACCAGCCATACCTGATCTAGCTGGGTAAAACTAGCCATATACCCGGCTATGATCAGGTGTCCGATATGTATGGGATTAAAGGATCCAAAGAAAAGTCCGACTTTCATAGAAATTAGCCTGCAATAAAATCTGTCACCAGCACTTTTGCCTCCTGACAGGCCAGTTCAAGGTCATCATTCAGCAATACGATATCAAAATTATTCTGGCAGCTGAGTTCTACAGAAGCTTTGGCTATCCGCTCAGCAATCTTTTCTTCAGATTCCGTTGCCCTGCTTTTCAGGCGCTGTACGAGTACTTCCATAGACGGAGGTTTTACAAACACAGAAAGGGCCTGTTTGCCAAACTTCTTTTTCAGGTGCATGCCGCCCTGTACATCCAGATCAAAGATGACATGCTTGCCTTCTGCCCAGATTCGCTCTATTTCAGAACGCAGTGTTCCATAAAATGTTCCTTTATAGACCTCTTCAAATTCAACGAACTGCTTCTTTGCAATCCGGTGCAGAAACTCTTCATTACTCAGAAAATAATAGTCCTTTTCATGGATCTCTTCCTCACGTTGTTCACGGGTGGTCGCTGAAACTGAAAAGCTGAGTGCAGGGAACTGGCTTAACAGGTACCTGACAATGGTTGTTTTTCCGGCGCCGGAGGGTGCAGAGAAAATAAATAATTTACCTTCCATTAAAGAATATTTAAGAGCTGTTCCTTGATCTTCTCAAGTTCATCTTTCATCAGCACCACATCACGCTGAATAATGGCATCATTTACCTTTGAGCCGATCGTATTTATCTCACGCCCGATCTCCTGGCTGATGAAGCCAAGTTTCTTGCCACAGGCCTCGTTGAGTTCCATGGTCTGCAGAAAATAGTCACAATGGCTCTTTAGCCGGGTTTTCTCCTCCGTAATATCAAGCTTCTCTACATAATAGATCAGCTCCTGTTCCAGGCGGTTCTGATCAATCCCTGCTTTTGCAACGATCTGTTCGAGTTGTTCCTGAAGCCGTTCACGCATGGCAGGGATTCTGGCCGTATCGGCAGCACTCACCCGGCCAAGGATCTCCAGCAATAAAAGAATCCGGCCTTTAATATCTGCATGCAGTACGTTTCCCTCCGCTCTTCTGAAAGAATCCATATTTTCCATGGCCTGCTGAAAAGCCTGATAGATACTGGTCCATTCAAGTTCATCCGTAATTTCTGCTTCCTGCTGCCTGATCACATCAGGCATAGAAAGGCAGGTTCTGAATAAAGAAGGTTTATCCTCTCCTATTTCAGCAGCAATGGATGATAGTTCTTCATACCAGGAAAGAAAAAGCGCTTTGTCAATACGGGCAGCATTGAGTACCGGCTTATCACCCTGTTCAATACTGATAATTACACTTAGTTTACCTCTGTCGGCAAGCTTCTGACAATCGGCTCGTACCAGCATTTCCTGCTGCATATGAGCCCTGGGTAATTTGAGCGAGAGTTCAAGGAATTTACTGTTCAATGATTTTGCTTCCACAGTGATCTTTGACTGTTTATAATCAATACTTGCCAGGCCAAAACCTGTCATGGATTTAAGCATACTTATGTTTTTAAGAAAAATTGGTACGGATGAACAGAAAAAATAAAGTCCGAAGGTAGAGATTTAAATATTAAGTGCCAGGCAGGCCTTTTCTGCAGCTATCTTTTCAGCATTCTTTTTGGTAAAATCCTGACCCAGTCCATACTCCTGGTTTGCCACGATAACCTTTACTGTAAATAGTTTTCCTTTATCAGAAGAGAGATTTTCAATCTGCTCGAAAACAATCTCCTTCCCATTCCGCTGCCCCCATTCTATAAGACGACTCTTATAGTTTGTTTCGGTTTTTTCAAGCTGGTCAATATCTACATGATTGCGGATAATGCGGTTCACAATGAAAGCATGGGTAAAAGGAAATCCCTTGTCAAGATAGATGGCACCGATCAGGGCTTCAAAAGCATCTCCATACAGGGAGCTTTGTTTAATATTCTGATGCAGAATGCGTCCGTCAAAATCTATAAGTTCTCCAAGGCCTATTTTTCTGGAAAGCTGGTTAAGAAAGTTCCTGTTTACGATCTTGGACCGCATCTCAGTCAGGAACCCTTCATCTTTAAATGGGAATTTTTTAAAGATATGGTCGGCAATGACAGAACCCAGTACGGCATCGCCGAGAAATTCAAGCCTTTCATTGCTGTTCTTTACCCCACTTCGGATTGTGCTGGCTGCAGACTTATGGCGGAAAGCAAGCCGGTACAAAGCCACATTTTCAGGCATAAACCCAAGAATGTTTATTAATGAACGAATATAATCGCGCTCCTTGGTGAAGTATAGCTTATATATTGTTTGTAATGGCATTTGAATGATAAAAAGCTGGTGGCAGTATTTTATTCAGGAATATATTTTTTGAAAATGACAGAGGTATTATGGCCTCCAAAACCAAAGGTATTGGAAAGGGCTGTTCTGACCTCCCGTTCCTGCGCTTTATTAAAGGTGAGGTTTATACGGGGATCAATTTGAGGATCGTCTGTAAAATGATTGATCGTAGGAGGCACGATATTATTTTTTACTGCCATCACAGAAGCAATGGCTTCAATTACCCCGGCAGCACCTAGCAAATGGCCCGTCATTGATTTTGTCGAGCTGATATTCATGCCATAGGCCTCTTCTCCGAAAAGAGAGGTAATGGCATTGATTTCACTGATATCGCCCAGCTGGGTAGAAGTACCATGAACATTGATATAATCAATATCTGCAGCAGTCATCTTCGCATCTGCCAGCGCGTTACGCATCACCAGCTTGGCTCCCAGACCTTCAGGATGAGGAGCTGTAATATGATAGGCATCAGCTGACATTCCCCATCCGCAGAGTTCGGCATAGATCGGGGCGCCACGTTTCAGGGCATGGTCAAGTTCTTCAAGAATAAGCGATCCTGCACCTTCACCAGCTACAAATCCATCTCGGTCAAGATCAAAAGGCCGGGAAGCCGTCTGAGGTGAATCGTTCCTAGTTGACAGGGCATGCAGGGCATTAAAACCGCCAATTCCTGCTTCATTGATAATGGCTTCAGAGCCACCTGTGACCATCACATCTGCGACACCCAGGCGGATATAGTTCAGGGCATCAATAATGGCATTGGACGAGGACGCACAGGCAGAAACCGTAGCAAAATTAGGACCTCTCAGGCCATACCGGATAGAAATATACCCAGGGGCAATATCCATGATCATTTTAGGAATAAAGAACGGATTAAACCGGGGAGTACCATCTCCCCGGGCAAAATCTGTTACTTCATCAATAAAGGTTCTTACACCCCCAATGCCTGATCCCCAGATCACACCTATCCGGTCACGGTTAAGATGATCAAAATCCAACCCTGAATCCTTGATAGCTTCATCTGCGGCAACTACCCCATACTGGATAAAAGGATCCAGTTTACGGGCTTCCTTTCTGTCGAAATAATTTTCAGGCAGAAAGTTCTTTAATTCACAGGCAAACTTGGTCTTGAACTTAGTGGTGTCAAAGCGGGTGATCATAGCTGATCCGCTTATACCTTTTACAAGATTAGCCCAAAATTCAGGGGCAGTATTTCCTATAGGAGTAAGCGCACCAATTCCTGTTACAACAACTCGTTTTAACGTCATTAAAAATTCAAGTGTTTATTTTACGTTTTTTTCCAAATAAGAAACAGCCTGGCCAACCGTTTGGATCGTTTCAGCCTGCTCGTCGGGTATTGCAACGTTAAATTCTTTTTCGAATTCCATGATCAACTCAACGGTGTCGAGTGAATCAGCACCCAAATCATTTGTGAAGCTTGCTTCGGGCGTCACTTCGCTTTCATCAACACCTAATTTCTCAACGATAATGGCTTTAACTCTTGATGCAATATCAGACATAATTTTTGTAGTTTAATTGTTCGATGTTTTTTTAGAATTTTGCAAATAAAAATAAATTATAACTACTATAAAAATTTTTATTGTCAGTGAACTCTTCAAAAATCCTAATTTAAATGTTATAAACCAAACCTTATTGCTGCCTTGACTAAGAAAGTATTAAAAATAGATTACGACTATAGCTTTAGTCTGCTGGGTATTATTTCACCTATGAAAGATTACAGGCTAGCACATTTCATGAATAAAGCCCTGGAACTGGAGCTCATCAGGCAGGAACTTGATATCGAAGTACCTGCTTTACAGGGCCTGCCACCAAATTACATTCCTTATTATTCGTATTGGGTGGAAGAGTCGGAAACTGAATATTATTTTTTTCCCAATAAGGGAACGGAGGCCTGTCTGATCCCTGAACTAAGGGATATAAATTTTTTTCTGATGCAAAGCCCTCATAACAAAGCTGAAACTGATGACATGCTTTACCGGTTAAACCAGATTGAACGGATTTCTAAAGCCCTGCGCATTGAACCTTCTAACCTAAAATCAAAAGAAAATCTGCTTTTGTTTTAATCCATCAAAATTAAATAGATTCAGCCCCTGAATTAATGATCAACGTTTTTACCTTTACGTTCGATCAAATTAAAATCAAAATCCCTGATAATGAAACTTAAACATAACCGCACTAAGATTGTCGCCACAATGGGCCCTGCCTCTTCGGATAAAGACACCTTATTGGCCATGATAAAAGCGGGTGTGAATGTATGCCGCATAAATTTTTCGCACGGTAAATATGAGGTTCACCAGAAAACCATTGATACAATCAAAGAGATCAATGCCCAGTACAAAACCAATGTAAGTATTCTGGCTGACCTGCAGGGACCAAAGATCCGTGTTGGAGAAGTGAAGAACAACGGAGTACTTTTAGTCAATGGAAGTAAAGTGACCATTACTAATAAAGAGCAGCTGAGTGATGAGAAGACCCTTTTCATTACTTACCAGAGTTTTCCCAAGGATGTACAGCCCGGAGAGATCATTTTGCTGGATGATGGGAAACTTCAGATGAGGATTCTTGAGACCAACAGGGTTGATACTGTGCTTGCCGAGGTAGTTTACGGAGGTATGCTTTCTTCAAAAAAAGGGGTAAACCTTCCAAATACCAAGATCTCTACTTCCTGCCTGACACCCAAGGATCTTGAAGATCTTGAATTTGCCTTAAAAAATGATATCGAATGGATCGGCCTGTCCTTTGTCCGTTCAGCGGATGATATCATTGAATTAAAGAGGATAATCAATCATAGAGGCAGCCCGGCCCTTGTGATCGCCAAGATCGAAAAACCAGAGGCCATTGATAATATAGATGCCATCATTGATGCAAGTGATGCCATAATGGTTGCCCGTGGTGATCTGGGTGTGGAGATGCCTATGGAAGTTGTTCCTGTGCTTCAGAAGCAGATTGCCCAGGCCTGCATCCGTAAAGCAAAGCCTGTCATTATTGCCACGCAGATGCTTGAAAGCATGATCACCACTGCAAGGCCAACAAGGGCAGAGGTAAACGATGTAGCCAATTCTGTGCTGGATGGTGCTGATGCCGTGATGCTGAGCGCTGAAACATCGGTAGGTGAATTTCCACTGATCGTTGTGGAGACAATGTCCAAGATCATCCGCAATATCGAAGAAGGTCATTACCCATATAACCAGCTGCCTTTTTCTCTGGAAAAGGAGCATTTTCTGTCAGACGCTATGTGCCATGCCGCCTGTTCCCTATCTAAGGAAACAAATGCAGATGCCATTGTAGCCATGACCCAGTCTGGGTATACAGCTTTTGAAATTTCAAGCTACAGGCCCAAGGCCATGACCTATATCTTTACGCCCAACAAACAGCTGCTCAATACCCTGAGCCTTGTCTGGGGTGTCAGGAGTTTCTTTTATGATAAGATGATCAGTACAGATGCGACCATTGAAGATGTGAACAACATTCTGAAGACTGAGAATCTGGTGGTTGCTGGTGATGTGATCATCAATACCGCCTCCATGCCCATTCTCAAGAAGTTCAAGACCAATATGATCAAGGTTACAGTGGTTGAATAACCACTGTAACGGGTACCAAAAAACCCCGGACGCTGGAAAGTGGACGGGGTTTTTTTTATGCAGGAGATTGCTATTTAAGTTTTAAAGCAAAGGCCTTTTTAAATTTTTCAACTTTGGGTTTCACCACCATCGCGCAATATGGATTATGGCCGTTCTGGTTAAAATAATTCATATGATAATCTTCAGCTCTGTAAAAAATTCCGGCTGGCTTGATCTCGGTAACGATCGGAGATGTGTAGGCATGCACACTCTCCAGGTATAGCTTTGATGCCTCCGCAAGTTCATGCTGATGCGTATCATGAAAGTAGATGGCTGAACGGTACTGGGTTCCTGTATCAGCACCCTGGCGGTTCAGCGTTGTAGGATCATGAGTTTTCCAGAAAACTTCAAGCAGGTCTTCATAGCTGATGATGGCCGGATCAAAACTGATTTGCAGGGCCTCGGCATGGCCTGTTTTTCCAGAGCAAACCTGTTCATAGGTAGGGTTGGCTACATGGCCATCGGTATAACCCGATTCAACTTTTTCCACACCTTTCAGATCCTGGAATACGGCTTCTGTACACCAGAAACAACCATTGGCAAAAGTTGCCAGCTGGGTAGTATGATTTGACATAGTATATCAGCGTTAATTTATTTATTCTTCTATTAATACAAAGCCGGATGAATTAAGTTCATCCGGCCGTTTAAATGATATGGATGCAGGTCAGAACCGGTAACCGGCACGCAGGGTAAATACCTCGTTCCTGAACTCAGGAGTATCATGGCCGCTTGTTTTGTACATATAGGAGATATCAGATGCAAAGCCTGCATTCAGAATAAAATGCTTTGCAATGTCTACGCCGATACCGCCGACTATGCCTCCATACAACTTGTTCATGGCTTTATTTCCACGCTGATAATTTTTAATAAGATCGGGATTCTGATTGGTCCAGGTGTCGTAGGTAGAAAGCTGGAGTGAGATCTGAGGACCTGCATAAACATAAAGATGAGGTACCGGATAAAATTTTATAAGTATGGGCAGATCTATAAAATTAAAAGTTCTTTTGAACATCAGATCATCTGTATTTGCCCTGAAACCTTTCATGGAATAGTTCAATTCAGGCTGCACATGGAGAACTGCAAGCACAGGAACATCTACAAACAGGCCCAGGTTATAGCCAGGCTTGGAATTTTTTGAGAAATTATTGTTTCCAAAGGCCGTATTGCTGGTATTACTTACACTGCTGTAGTTAAGACCACCCTGTATACCGAAAGAAACATGTTGCTTTTCAGCCTTTTTTTTAACCGGCGCTGCAGAGTCCTGCATTTTGGGAATGGTATCTTCGAACATTGCTGAACGATGCTTTCCCTTTGGCTGGGGAAGTGAGTCTTCCTTGATATTAGGCATTTTTATATCCTGAGCGAGCCCCTGTAAGCTGAATGCAATACCTAAAGCAAGCAGGATGGTACTTTTTTTCATATCTGTTTTTAATTTATATACTTGTTCTATATGGGTCTAAAGGTAATCAATGTGCCCGTTTATAAAAAGCAAGCCTGAACACCTTTTAATACCTGATTATAATGAAAAGCTTTTTCACCAGTATGATGCTGGGTTTGTGCATGCTTGCCTGCCAGACTGGTTTTTGTCAGAACTACCCTTCATTTGATTCTGCAGCCATCCACAGTCCCTGGATAAACAGGGCCTATAGAAAATTATCCCTGAAAAAGAAGGTAGCACAGCTCTTTATCATTGCTGCCTACAGCAACCGTTCAGGAACTTTTACAGATTCTATAGGGCATCTGATCCAGAAATTCCAGCCCGGGGGGATTATCTTTTTTCAGGGTGGGCCTGTCAGACAGGCCAGGATCAGCAATACCTACCAGCAAAGCCTCCGCCTGCCGGCACTTGAATTTATGGATGCGGAATGGGGCCTGGGAATGCGGCTCGACAGCACGGTAAACTTCCCTTATCAGATGAGCCTGGGTGCAATTGCCGACAATCGGATGATCCGCAGCATGGCAGGCCAGATTGCCCTGGACTTCAGGCGCATGGGGATGCAGGTTAATTTTGCGCCAGACATGGATGTAAATAATAACAGCAAAAATACGGTGATCAATTTTCGCTCCTTTGGCGAAAATAAGGAAAATGTATCCCTGAAAGGTATTGCGTTCATTGAAGGCCTCCAGGCTGAAAAAGTGCTGGCCACAGCAAAGCATTTTCCAGGGCATGGCGATACAGATGTAGATTCGCATATGGACCTGCCTGTGCTCCATTTTGACCAGCACAGGCTTGACAGCCTCGAGCTATATCCTTTCAGAGAGGCCATAAGTAACCATTTAGCAGGCATTATGGTGGCTCATATGAGTATTCCTGCCCTTGATACAAGCCTGCATCTGCCTTCAAGTCTCTCTCCCAGAATTATTGACGGACTACTGAAAACAAGGATGCATTATCAGGGAATGGTTTTTACAGATGCACTGAATATGAAAGGAGTGAGCAAATGGTTTGATCCGGGTCAGACGGCAGTGCTGGCCATCAGGGCCGGGAATGATATGGTAGAAATGAGCCCTGATCTGCGGGCCTCTGTAAAAGCAGTGAAAAAAGCGGTCAGAAGAGGCCTGATCAGCCGGGAAGAACTGGAATTTAAATGCCGCAAGGTGCTTGCCCTGAAAGAATGGGCAGGCCTTACTCATTATACCAGGATAGATACGTTGAATCTTACTGCAGACCTGAATAGAAAAGAAGAATCTGACCTTGTTCAGCAGCTCAGCGATTCTTCTGTGACGCTGCTACGCATGAACCGGTTAAAAAAGCAATCAGCGCCATTGCCTGCAGCCACTGCACTGATATGTTTGGGTGTGGACAGAATAACACTGCTTGGAGACAGCCTTGCAAGGCAATATATGGTTCCCGTCTTTACTCTCAGAAAAGATGCCAGCCAGGCTTCAGTGGATTCTTTGAAAATACTGATCAGTGGATATGAGCACCTGATCGTTACGATCCATGACCAGCGGCTCAGACCTGCGGCCCGCCTTAATTTTAGCGGGCCGCTGATCGGGTTTACTTCTGCTCTGGCAATTCAGAAAAACAGTACACTGATCTTTTTCACAAATGCTTATGCCCTGGCGCAATTTGACCACCTTGACAAATCATCTGCATTGCTGGTCACCTACCAGGACAGCAGGTTTACAGAATACAGTGTCTTAAAATTTATTAAAGGATCCCTTAAATGCCGTGGCCATCTGCCTGTCAGCATTGCTCCGCTTTTTCATTCCGGAGAAGGGATCTGAATTGTCTATTTACGGATATACATCACTTCACGGACCGCTTTGATCACCTTGTCCATATTTGGAAGGTATGCCTCGATCAGAGTTGGTGCATAAGGCAGGGGTACATCAGCACCCATGATACGCAGGATTGGTGCATCAAGAAAATCAAATGCATCTTTCTGAACCTTAAAGGCTACTTCTGTGGCAATAGAGCCTAAAGGCCATGATTCTTCCACGATCACCAGGCGGTTAGTCTTTTTCACAGACTCTATGATGCATGGATAATCAATAGGGCGAACCGTACGAAGGTCAATAACCTCTGCATGAATACCTTCTTTCTCCAGTTCTGCTGCTGCTGCAAGAGCGACCTTCAGGATCTTACCAAAAGATACAATCGTTACATCAGTACCTTCACGCTTAACTTCAGCTTTTCCGATAGGTATATAATAAGACCCCTCAGGAACATGTCCTTTATCGCCATACATGCTTTCTGATTCCATAAAAATTACAGGATCAGGATCCAGGATGGCTGACTGGAGCAGACCTTTGGCATCATAAGGATTGGCCGGCACTACCACTTTAAGCCCCGGGCAATTGGCATACCAGTTCTCAAAACATTGTGAATGTTGTGAGCTCAGCATTCCTGCACTGCCGGTAGGGCCCCTGAATACGATAGGAACTGAAAACTGCCCTCCTGACATGGACATCATCTTTGCTGCTGCATTGATAATCTGATCAATGGCAACCAGCGAAAAATTAAAGGTCATGAATTCGATAATTGGCTTCAGGCCATTCATGGCTGCACCAATTCCAATTCCGGTAAAACCCAGTTCAGATATGGGGGTATCGATCACACGTTTCTCACCAAATTCATCAAGCATACCCTGGCTCACCTTATAGGCCCCATTGTATACGGCAACTTCTTCGCCCATCAGAAAAATATCCTGATCTTTCCGCATCTCTTCATTCATAGCCTCTCTTAAGGCCTCACGAAACTGGATTTCTCTCATTTGTTATAATTATTCAGGGAATTTTAATCGTTCTAGCAATGAATTCAGGAAATGGTCATATACCCTGAATAGTTTAATCTCGCGCAAATATAACAGACCAGCAGAATCAAACCAAGGTGATCTGCCTTTTAATACTTTCTTCCAATGAAATAAATGTTTCTGTACGCTGTATTCCTTCAATGGCCTGGATCTTTTCATTCAGGATCTGACGCAGGTGTGCAGTATCACGGCAGATGATCTTTGCAAACATACTCCATGCTCCAGTTGTGTAATGAAGTTCAACTACCTCTTTTATTTCATGTATTGAATTAACTGCAGTTTTGTAATGCGATCCCTTCTCCAGAAAAATTCCAAGAAAAGCACATACATCATAGCCAATACGCTGAGGATCAATGACAAGATTTGATCCCTTAATGATTCCCATTTCCTCAAGACGTTTCATCCTTACATGGATCGTTCCGCCGGAAACTACCAGTTCTTTAGCAATTTCTGTGAAGGGGATCATGGCATTATTCATAAGTATAGACAGGATCTGCTTATCAAGCTTATCAATCTCTAAATTTGAAGTGGTTTTCTCGTGCATAATTTTTGTATCCTTTACTAAATATAGGTATATATTATTAAAACTATAATAATTAAAATAATCTATTGCATAATTTGCAATGGATTATTCTTTTGTTTTACATTTACATTGTTATTGAGACTCAATAACATATCAATGTAGGGTGGTGAAACTGGCAGACACACCTCCTTGTCTCGGTGGCGGAGAAAACGGGATAAATGGTTTATTCCACTAACTGCTCCGTGAAGGTTCGACCCCTTCCCCTACAGCGAACTTCATACAGGTTTATTGATTGGTAATAATGATGCCCTTTCGAAACGCGGAAGGGCTCTTTATTTTTATGACTTTTACCTCAGTATATACGAAATTTCACGGCATCAGACGCAGGAATGACTCCAGTAAAAATATTCGGGCGTATTGTTTATCAGTTCAAATCCGCTTTTCTGCAATACCCTGATAGAAGAGGTATTAAACCTTGCCGTTTCAGCTGTTACTTCAAGGATTTCAGGTTGCTGGCAGGCCCATCCAACCAGCCCATTTAATGCCTCTGTCATATAACCCTTTCGTTTGTAACCTTCGTAAGTACCGTAGCCTACCTCTACAGAACCACCCTCTGGCTTGCCTTTAAAGGCCAGATCAGCCACAATGGTCCTTAAATCCAGATCTACAGCTATCCAGCTTGTAAAAAAAAAGGCATTTTCGGGTTGCTGTAAAAAAAGAGGAAGTATAAACCTGCTGATCACCTGTTTGAGTTCTGCAGGTAGTTTTGGAACCGTAAAATGAAGACCCAGATCTTTTTCAAGAAGTCCGTTATCTTCCAGGTAGAGCATTTCCTGGGCATAGGTTAATGGGAGAAGCATCAATCTGGATGTACGAATCATATTTTAAACATGGGCTCCGGAGATTATAACTAGGATAAATACCTACATTTGACATATTAAAAAAGAAATTTCATCAATGTATCCTCTATTAGTTCAGTTCCATTCCTACATCAGGTACTTTGTTTTATTCTTTCTGCTGTTCACCAGTATCCGCACCTTTTATTTCTGGCGTAACAGGCTTGCCTTTAACAAGCAGACTGATAAAATTAGCCTTTATTTGTTTATCAGCACACATCTTCAGCTGCTTCTTGGCCTCATTCTTTATTTTATCAGTCCTCTGGTAAAGCACGACCATATGGCGGCGGCCATGAAGAACAGGGTTGACCGTTTCTGGACTGTAGAGCATATTACATTAATGCTTCTTGCTGTTATTCTCATTACCATAGCCCGGATCAGCATGAAGAAAATTCCTTCAGACCTTGGCAAGCATAAAAGATTATTTATTTTTAATACGATCGCATTGATACTGGTGCTGGCTGCCATTCCATGGCCCTGGCGGGAAGGTATTGGAGCTGGAAGGCATTTTTTATTCGGTTATTTTTAATAAATAACCTGTTTTAAATCATTATCCTATTCAACCCTCCGCAACTAACGGGGGGTTTTTGCATTTTTACCTATCATGGAAACACATTATAAAATTAAAACCCTACACCGCTCTATCCTTGCCGATACGACAACTCCTGTGGCCATATATCTGCGCCTGAGAGATGTGTTTCCAAATGCACTTTTACTGGAAAGTGCAGATTACCATAGCAGGGAGAATAGCATGTCATATATCTGCCTTGATCCTGTATCTGGTTTCAGGGTAGAAGACGGGCTTTATACCGAAACACTTCCCGATGGGGAGAAGAACAGTCAGAAACTGCAGGGTATTGAACTGCAGACCCTTATCAGCAAGTTCTGCAGCCGTTTTGAAGAAGATCCGGAGATCAGTTTTCCCTTTATTTCAGGGGGCTTGTTTGGCTATATGAACTACGACTGTGTTCAGTATTTCGAAGATATCACCCTTGAGAACAAGCCCGATGAGAACCGCCTGATCCCTGAAATGGTTTACCAGGTATTCAGGTATGTGATTGCTGTAAATCATTTTAAAAATGAGCTTCATGTTTTCAGCCATCATTTTGATGAGATCAAAGACCATCCGGTAGGCCTCGAAAAACTATGTTACCTGATCCAGATCAAGGATTTCGGAACTTTTCATTTTGAAAAAACCGGAGAAGAGGAGAGTAATTTCAATGACGCTGATTTTTTAGATGGAATTGCCCGTGTAAAAGAACATATCCAGCGTGGAGATATTTTCCAGATGCAGTTGTCGAGGCGCTTTTCCCAGCATTTTAAGGGCGATGATTTTAACCTTTACCGGGCCCTGCGTTCAATAAACCCATCACCCTATCTCTTTTATTTCGATTATGGCAGCTACCGGATCATAGGATCTTCACCAGAAACACAGATCAGCATAAAAAAAGGTGTTGCTCATATAAACCCGATTGCAGGAACCTTCAAACGAAGCGGAAACGATGAGCAGGACCAGCTTCTTGCTGAACGGCTCATGGCTGATCCCAAAGAAAATGCGGAACACGTTATGCTTGTTGACCTGGCAAGGAATGACCTGAGTAGGCATTGCAACAAGGTGCAGGTAGAAAAGTATAAAGAAGTGCAGTTTTACTCCCATGTCATACACCTTGTATCAAGGGTAAGCGGCATGCTGAAGGCGCATTCAACCACCATGGAAATTGTAGCGGATACATTTCCTGCAGGTACCCTGAGTGGTGCCCCGAAATACAGAACACTGGAACTTATCGATAAATATGAACGGGGCGCACGCGGCATTTATGGAGGAGCTATTGGCCATATGGGCTTTAACGGTGATTTCAATCATGCCATTCTGATCAGGTCGTTCCTGAGCAAGAATAACCTGCTTCACTATCAGGCGGCAGCCGGCATCGTAGCCGATTCTGTCAATGAAAGCGAATTAAACGAGGTACATAACAAGCTGATGGCTTTGAAAAAAGCGATCGAGTTTGCAGAAAAGATATAATATGAAGATCCTGATCCTGGACAATTACGATTCCTTTACCTATAACCTTGTACATTATGTAGAGCAGGAATTTCCTGGCTCTGTGGATGTATTCAGAAATGATAAGATTGAACTTGCGGCCGTTGCAGACTATGACAAGATTCTTCTGTCACCGGGTCCCGGCCTCCCCTCAGAATCAGGTATTCTGATGGACCTGATCCGCATGTATGCCCCTACAAAAGATATTCTGGGGGTATGCCTGGGATTGCAGGCTATTGCTGAGGCTTTTGGCGGAAAACTGTATAACCTCGACCGTGTGATGCATGGGGTGGCTACAAATACAGTACTTACAGCGGAGCAGGATCCTTTATTCAATGGAATTCCCCAGAGCTTTATGGCAGGAAGATACCATTCCTGGGCAGTACAGAAAGAGGAATTTCCAGCTGAATTACTGGTCACGGCCTATGATGACCATGGAACGATCATGGCTGCAAGGCATAGAACCTATAAAGTGAGAGGGGTACAATTCCATCCTGAATCGGTGCTTACCGAATATGGACATCTGATGATCAAAAACTGGCTTGAATTATAATATGAGTACTATTCTCCAAGAAATAAGCCGCCATAAGCGCCTTGAAGTTCAGAAGCGGAAAGAGTCGGTAACCTATTCTGAGCTTGAGCAGCGCGGCCTTTTTGCAAGCCCCGTCAGGTCATTGACAGCCTCATTACTGAAGGCTGGGAGCAGTGGTATCATTGCTGAATTCAAGCGCCGGTCACCCTCAAAGGGAATGCTTCATGAAGATGCAGATGCTGCAGCCATTACGACAGCCTATACGCAGAATGGAGCGGCTGGTCTGTCCGTACTCACAGAAACTGCCTATTTTTCAGGTTCAGACGAAGACCTTCTCCTTGCCCGTAAGAATACGGGCATACCGATACTGCGCAAAGATTTTATGCTTGATGAGTTCCAGCTTGTTGAAGCCCGTTCACTGGGAGCGGATGTTATTCTGTTAATAGCTGCCATCCTTACACCCGCAGAACTTATTCATTTGGGGAAGACAGCCCATAGCCTGGGCATGCAGGTACTTCTTGAGGTACATACCCGCTCAGAGCTTGAACGTTCATTGAACCCATATATCGATATAGTGGGCATTAATAACCGGAACCTTGAAGATTTTTCAGTATCTGTCCAGACCTCCTTTGAGCTGGGTCCATTGATACCTGCTGAATTTCTCAAAATCTCTGAAAGTGCCATTACTGAAGCTGCTGTAATCAGGGATCTCAGAAAGGCAGGTTTCAACGGTTTTCTGATCGGAGAGGCTTTCATGAAACAGACAGATCCGGGAGCGGCCTTCAAAGCCTTTGTTGAATCGATCTGAAGCGGTGTACTTTTCCTTTGAATCATTATCTTTAACCTTAAGCAGAATAGTGTTCCATGAATGACCGGCCTGCCGGGAAATATTTATTTTTCAATGAACAGTTCAGCGCCTTCCCTGTTCTTTATATGGCCGCTGGTACCTATTATGCTGTATCTTTACTGGTCCTAAATCCTCTGAATGCAAAAATTGTTTGATACTGCTCCAAAACAGGAAACTGCTGTCCTTGTAGGTCTTATTACACCCAACGAAACGCAGGAACAAGAAATGGAATACCTTGATGAACTTGCCTTTCTGCTTGAAACTGCAGGCGGTAAAGCCATTAAATATTTCACCCAGAAAGCAAGAAATCCAGATTCCCGGACCTATGTAGGAAAAGGAAAAATCGAAGAAGTCCGTGACTTTGTTCTCGCTGAATCTGTAGATATTGTCATTTTTGATGACGAGCTGAGCCCATCACAGATCCGCAACCTTGAAAATTACCTGACCTGCAAGATTCTTGACCGCAGCAATCTGATACTGGACATATTTGCCAGCAGGGCAAAAACCGTTCAGGCGAAGACCCAGGTCGAACTGGCACAGTTCCAGTATATGCTTCCCCGTCTTACCCGTATGTGGACCCACCTTTCCAAACAGAAAGGAGGAATCGGCATGAAGGGCCCCGGAGAAACGGAAATTGAAACAGACAGGCGTATTGTCCGTGACCGTATCTCCCTGTTAAAGGAAAAGCTGATCCAGATCGATATGCAAAACCTTGTACAACGCCGGAACAGGGGTGAGTTTGTACGTATTGCGCTTGTTGGCTATACCAACGTGGGCAAATCGACCCTTCTGAACCTGCTGAGTAAATCAGAGGTGCTTGCTGAAAATAAACTCTTTGCAACCCTTGATACTACGGTCAGAAAACTGACACTTCGTAATCTGCCTACCCTTTTATCAGATACGGTAGGTTTTATCCGGAAACTGCCTACCCATTTAATTGCTTCATTCAAATCAACGCTTGATGAAGTACGGGAGGCTGATATTTTACTTCATGTAGTAGATATCTCCCATCCTGGCTTTGAAGAACAGATGAATACAGTGACAAGTACCCTTGCCGAAATAGGTGCTTCCGGCAAACATGTCATTACAGTGTTTAATAAGGTCGACCTTTTCAAGAACGGAGAGCACGAGCATGCTCCGGGTTTCAGTCTGGAAGAGTTCAAAAATAGCTGGATGGCAAAGGAGAATTCAGATGCTGTATTTATTTCAGCCAGCCGTAATGAGCATGTTCAGGAATTAAAGGATCTTCTTTACAAGACTTCATTGCCACTTCATCTTTCACGTTTCCCGCATAATGGATTATTGTACGAGGAAGATCATGAGAGTTGAAGCATATATCCCAGGGCTGAAAGAAAATAAAAAGACCGGCAGTTTATCTTGCCAGCCTTTTTAATTATGAATAATATAACGCCTTACTTATTGAATATTTTTGTAGCGTCCCTGTAACCATTTGCGAGATTCGAATACCAGTCTGTAAAGACTGTTCCTCCGGAGCCTGCCCAGTCGGCGAAATGCAGATACCCCTTGCTGATATCTGTTGTTTCAATCATATAACCGAAACTGCTCTGGGGCACTGTAATGACCCATGGCAACCTTGATTTTGTCATATACGTAAATGCACTGCCGGCTGTTGTGAAATCATCCCCTGTTTTAAAGAAGTCTGTACTGGCAAGGCTGGTAGGCTGTTTTCCAGGAAGGTGGATCTCAACCCTTTTCCCCGATTTAGAAGTTACCAAAAATGGATTGTATCCATCAAGGCCAAACGTACTAATTAACGGCCCGTTCACTACTTTAAAATTGACGGTATAGGCATGAGGTACAGCAACCATTTGCCCCGGTATGGTATTCCAGCTGGAAAGTTCGGTATGCATATCAGAAAAAAGTTTGAATACAGCATTCTGCTGGCCTGATTCCAGTGTTCCTGATTCAGTTATGCCTACAGAAGATGCTGCTATTGGAAATTGTATTGCAAACCCGTTCGCCTGTACTCCGCCAGCTGCCATTAAATTATAGTTAGCTGTTACCTGAGCAACAATATTTGCTGCATTGGTAATGATCTTGTAGTTATAAGAGATAACAAGGTCATTCATATCATAGTCGCCTTTATTCGGCCACAGGTCTTCAAAGGCCAGCGTTGATGTACCGATAAAATTATTAAAGGCCAGTGTAGGATCAAGCGGATAATCATCCATATTATCAAAGACACCGTCTTTATCTGTATCGGTAGGAATATTTATCATATCACCGCCACCCAGGGTGAGCTTGGTCTGACAAAGCAGCTTACCTGTGATGGTAATATTACTCCCAATGGTCAGGTTCGTACTTACTAAAAAATTGCCGACTGCATTACCATTTACAGTTGCATTGGTCTGTACATACCAGAAAACATTTTTACCGGGGCCGCCGCTGCTCATAACGATGGATGATCCTGATGGAATTAACAGGTTGTTACTGACTTTAAAAATAAAAATGGCATTCTTATCCCCGCCATCATTAAGTATAATTTTTCCGCTGGTAGTAAGGCCCCCATGGTAATCATAGAATCCCGGGGCATACCCTGCTGGGTTAGCTGCCAGGGTTGTAGTGTTTAGATTGGATGTTACTATTAAATGGGCAGACTTGTAAGCTTCCAACTTCGCATCGACCTCGTTCAATGCATTACTGCTCCCGAAAGAGTAGACACCACCGTCTGTTAGGGTAACATTTATTAATTTTTGATCATAAACACCACCATGAAGGAAACTACCGGAAACGGTCGATTTAGGAGTGGCTGAATCATCAAAATTAATGGTCACTATACCGTCACCTGAAGCATTCCCAAAATCGGTGATTGCAGTTGAAGATGTTTGCGCCAAAGT
>JAYWCR010000228.1:0-2603 GCA_043780395.1 Sphingobacteriales bacterium | reverse complement strand
GTACCTGCAGGGCTTAATGACCAGCCATTTGGAAGAAGCACTTTAGAAGGTTGCAGCTGACCAAATGACAAGGAATGGCTACAGACCAGACAACTGAGCACCAGCGAACTGAGCAGTGGAAATTTTAACATGGATATAGGAGATAAAACAAAACCTAAAAGTATTGAATTACCCCGCATACCTGCCAGAAATTTAAAAACTTAATATGCCCTTAACATGAGTACTATTCTTTTTCAGCAATAGAGGAGTTTCTCTTCAGAAATTGACCAGAGGAAGACTGAAACAAAATTCGGATCCATTTCCCGGCTCACTTTTCACACTGATCTTTCCCTGGTGACTCTGAATAATTTCCCAGCAGAGATACAGACCTATGCCAAAACCAGCTATGATCTTATTCTCCATGTTTTCAACTCTATAATAGCGTTCAAAGATATGTGGCAGATCTTTTGGGTATATTCCCTTTCCCCTGTCTCTTACCAGAATATCTACTGTACTGACATTGCATATGCATTCAATTTCAATCACCTCTCCCAGGGGTGAATACTTAATAGCATTACTGATTAAATTTATTACCACCTGTCCGATCTTATCGCGGTCAGCAAGTAAAAAGATGGTTTTCCCAGGCGTAAAAACTACAGGAGTTCCGGGCGAATTCATACTGGTCTCTTCTATAACTTCTTTTATCAATCCTTGAATTTCAAATTCCTGGATCCTTAAACTAATTTTACCGGATTCCAGCAGTGAAACATTTAAAAAGCCATTGATCAGACCGGTCATTTTATCAAGTCTTGAATCAGCCTTCCGGAGGGTTCTTGACATAAAGCTATCACCCTGTTTTTCTGCCGTATGGAGCAAGAGCTGTATATATCCTTTCAGGGAGGTAAGTGGCGTTTTAAGTTCATGACTTACCATATTGATGAAATTGTTCTTTCGTATTTCATCTTCTTTCTGTTCGGTAATTTCTATGCAGACTCCGGAAAAGAAACTCAGCCTTCCGGCTTCATCAGGGACTACACTTCCCATGCTTTTTATCCAGCGAAGCACGCCATCTTCAAAACCAGTTACCGGAAATTCCTGATCTACGGTCCCCCCACTGGCCATAACTGTTTCTATGGCCAGACAGATCTTATCTCTGTAATCCGGAGAAATCTGTTGTATCATGGCTTTCATGGAAACTTCCTGCCCGGATATAAATCCAAAAAGATTTCTCTGGCGCATAGACGTAATCATCGTCTTTGACTGAATATCAATCAACCAGGTACCAACATTAGCTGCCTCTACCGAAAACCTAAGAATTTCTTCAGCCCTTTCCAATTCATGTTTCGCATGAACCTGCCCGGTTACATCAGTGGCTACCACCATAATGGAAGTTGTAAACCCGTTCTTGTCTTTTAACGGCTTGTAGATATGATTAAAATAAAGTGTTTTGGGCAATCCTTTATAATAAATAACAGCCTTTTCTTCATTTCCGATATGTTCCCTGCCAGAGGTAAATACATCATCAAGGAGTTTTAAAAAAGGCTGATCTACCAGTTCTGGCAATACTGTTTTCAAGGGTTTATTGATAATTTCACCCGTTCGGAGCCAGATTTTCAATACCATATCGTTTGCGAGTTCCACCACCAGATCCCTGCCTTTTAAAATACAGATGGCTACAGGGGCTGATTGAACAAGATTCCGAAACCTGGTCTCATTCTCTACCCGTTCTACGGCCAGTAAATTTTTATTTATCTGTTGCTCCTGCTCATGGATCTTATTTAGTAAAAGCCGGTTCTGAACAGTAGCTGTAATTTCTTCAGCAGAAACGATAATACCACAGATATGATCTGTTCCATCAAAGATAGGATCATAATTAAAGCGGATGTACTTGGTCATTCTGCCGGCAGGCGTATCGTAATAGACAAGTTGCTGATCCGTCCCATAGCTAATACCTGTTTCATATACTTTTTTCAGCAATGCAGGGAAGACCTGGTCTTTCATATCCGGAAACACCTCGGCTAAAGGTTTACCCAGCACATTTTCAAGGGTTTCACCCCAGATACCTATAAGCGGCTGATTAGCGGTTTCAATAATATATTCCGGTCCACGTAAGATCATCAAGCCATAACGGGCTGTTCTTACCAGATTCTGCAGATTCCTTTCATTCTCTTCAGCCCTAAGTTTGGCAAGGACCAGTTCCGTTACATCAAAACAATATACGAGCAAGCCGTCAATTTCGCAATGCTCATCGAACATGGCCTGATAAACGAAATCGAAATATCCGTCTTCAAGACTGCCTTCTTGGCCTGAACCGGGAATTAGAACTTCCTTACTTTTATAGGAATCTCCCGTCAGCAAGGTGTTTTTAATTTTATCAAGGATCGGCTCACCGATGATCTCAGGAAAAGCCACCGTAAGAGGCCTTCCAAGCAAGGGGCGGTGCAGAAAGAGTTGCTGAAATGAGGGGTTTACCATTTCGAATATAAACTCAGGCCCCCCGAGTCTGCATACGCTTACCGGAGACTGGAAAAAAAGCTGGTTAAGGTAACCCAGATTCTTAAGGGTATATTCGGGTTGAAGGTAGGAAATCGGAGAGGTTGGAAATTCTTGAAGAGTTGAACTGG
>JAYWCR010000227.1:0-4907 GCA_043780395.1 Sphingobacteriales bacterium | reverse complement strand
CCTAAACTCAGAGAGCTTTCCAGCTTCACCAGCGAAATGTTCCTTACCAGAGGACGCCCCTCAGCAGAAGCAGTGGCCAGTTTTTTTGATGCTGGTTATGACGAGCGCAAGGTGCTGGAGATCATTCTTGCCCTGGCCGTAAAGACCCTGAGTAATTACAGCAATCATGTATCCGATCCGGAACTTGATGGCATGTTTAAGGAAAGAGCCTGGACGAAAACGGTTTAAAACGAATCATTCATATCCTTACAAGGGGTACCGCTTTAAAACGCGGATACCCCTTATTTATTGAAAGATAATCTTCGTGATTGCCTGATCTTTTAAGACAGAGCTGAAACAAATCAATAAGTTAGTCGTTTTAAAATTAACATCATTATATTTGCTTAACACTGTTAGATAATAGCAGACATTAAATCATGGCCAGCAAAGACAGAATCTTAAGGTACAAGGAAGAAACAAGAATAAATATCTTGCATGCAGCACTAAAAATTGTGAAGCAGGATGGGTGGCAGGCCCTGAGCATGCGCAAAATTGCGGATGAAATTGAATATACGGCCCCTGTGATTTACGAGTATTTTCTGAACAAAGAAGCTATTTTGCTGGAACTGACCCGTAAAGGCTACCTGATACTTGCAAAAGATCTGGAGGTGGCCAAAAGTAATTATTCATTGCCATCTGAGCAGTTAGAAGCAATGTGGTTTGCCTACTGGAACTTTGCCTTTGCCAATATGGAGCTCTATCAGGTCATGTTTGGCCTGCAAACCAGTTGTTGCTGTGATCAGATAAAAAAATTACCTGAAGCAGAAGCACCAGCTAACTTATTCAATGGAGTGATCCGTGCGGTATTATCTAAAAAAAATCATGATGAGAATGCAGTCTGTACCGCCTATTATACCTGCTGGTCGGTAGTGCACGGGCTGATATCCATCAATCTTGTGCGCCGGGGATCTACAGAAGAAATTAACCTGGTAGTACTGAAGAGCGCCATTGGCAGTATCATTAAAGCCATGGCTGAATAAAATCCTTTTAATCAAATTTATGCGAATAATGCCAGAAGCCAAGAATCATTAGAATTAATTAACACTGTTAAATATTCTATTGCTGTTAGAAGATTTATTTTTTACAAATACTTTTTTAAAGAACTTAATTCCCCCTTCACATGAAATCTATCATCCCTGCATTCCTCATTTTTGCCCTTTATGGATGTGCATCCAAACCAGCCCCTGCAGGCTCCCCTGCTGCACCATCTCTTCCTGTTGCAATTTTAGCACCCAGTTCCGATACTACCTACCGGGAATACCCTGCCTCTGTTGAAGGTATTGTAAACCTGGAGATCCGCCCGCAGGTAGCCGGAGCTATTGAAAAAATATTTGTGGATGAGGGTGCATTGGTAAGAGCCGGTCAGCCGCTTTTCAAAATAAACGACCAGCCTTATACAGCCCAGCTGAATAATTCTACAGCCAGCCTCCATGCGGCAGAAGCAGCCTTGCTGAATGCACAGCTTGAGGTCGATAAACTCATCCCCCTGGTTGAAAACAAGGTGGTCTCTGAGTATCAGCTAAAAACTGCCAGAGCTGCCCACCAGATTGCCTATGCTAATGTCGAGCAAACAAAAGCGCTTGTGGCAAGTGCACGGATTAACCTTAACTATACCCTGGTAAAGGCACCTGTAAACGGCTATATCGGCAGATTATTAAAGAAGCAGGGAAGCCTGGTTGCCCCCACAGACGCTGAAGCCATTACTTTCCTGTCTGATGTGCACCAGGTTCATGTTTACTTCTCTCTCAGCGAAAATGATTTTACAAGCTTTAAAGAACAGTATGCCGGTCAGACCTTAAAAGATAAATTAAAGCAGATTCCCTCTATCAAGCTGATGCTTGCAGATAATACCGCATTTTCAAACCTGGGAAAAATTGATATGATCGATGGTCAGTTTAATAAAAACACAGGTGCGATTACAGTCAGGGCTAGTTTTCTGAATCCACAGGGCCTGCTTCGTTCTGGAAATACCGGAAAAGTTCGTCTGAGCCAACTTCATACAGATGTGTTGAAAGTACCCCAGTCAGCCACCATTGAACTACAGGATAAGGTTTTTGTCTTTGAGCTGGATCAAAATAATAAAGTAAAAAAGCAACCTATCACCATTATTGGTAAAAGCGGAACTAACTACCTGGTCGCCGAAGGCATTCGGTCAGGTGATCAGATCGTACTCAGCGGCCTCGATCATTTACAGGAAGGTCAGGTGATCAGCCCTGCCAGACAAGAATCAATTGTCGCCAAAAACTGACCAGCCCATACAAGCTTCAACTGTGGCCAGAAACTGACCATGAGCGCCGCAAGCCAGGCCTTGCGGCGCCAGATAATAAACAGAAATAAATAAAACCCCTTAATACCTATACCATGTTTAAGAAATTCATTGAACGACCGGTACTTGCTACAGTGATCTCCATTTTACTGGTGATTTTGGGCGCACTGGGTCTCTCAAAGCTGCCACTTCAACAATTCCCCGATATTGCCCCACCCTCTGTATTGGTTACAGCCGTCTACCCCGGAGCAAATGCGGAAACAGTACTGCGTTCAGTGGCCCCTTCACTGGAAGAATCCATAAATGGCGTAGAGAACATGACCTATATGAGTTCAACGGCCAGTAATGACGGCACCCTGGCCATCACCGTATTCTTTAAGCTTGGCACCAATGCCGATCAGGCAGCGGTCAATGTACAGAACCGGGTTGCCCAGGCAACCAGCCAGCTCCCCGCCGAGGTGATCCAGCAGGGTATCAATACAGCCAAGCAGCAAAACAGCTTTATTATGGCCATTGGTATGTATACCGAAGATGAGAAAAAATACGACCAGACCTTTATAGCCAATTATGCACAGATAAACATCATCCCGGAGATTAAACGGATCCCGGGTGTGGGTTCAGCGACCATCTTTGGGGGTATTAAAGATTATTCGATGCGCATCTGGCTGAAACCTGGTCAGCTTGAAACCTACCAGATTACACCGGCAGAGGTAATGGCGGCCATACAGGACAAGAGCCTGGAAGCTGCTCCCGGCAGGTTTGGAGAACATAGCAAGGAAACCTTTGAATATGTGATCAAATACAAAGGAAAACTGACGAAACCCGAAGAATATGAAAACATTACTATACGTGCAAATCCTGATGGTTCGGTATTGCGGCTGAAAGATGTAGCCAGGGTTGAATTTGGCTCCTATGCATACAATTCAGTAACCCGTCTGAATGGCAAAACAGGAATCGGCATCGGTGTGATTCAGCTGGCAGGCTCCAACGCCAATGAAATCCAGGTAGCCATTAATACCCTGATGGAAAAGGCATCTAAGAACTTTCCTGCAGGAGTGAAGCATAATATCTTTTACAGTACAAAGATCGCCCTTGATGAATCCATTACCCAGGTTGAACATACCCTGCTGGAAGCCTTCATTCTGGTATTTATTGTAGTTTATATCTTTCTGCAGGATTTCCGTTCTACGCTGATCCCTGCCATTGCCGTACCTGTGGCAATTATAGGCACCTTCTTTTTTATGAGTCTGTTTGGTTTTTCAATCAATCTGCTCACCCTGTTTGCCCTCATTCTTGCCATTGGAATCGTTGTCGATGATGCGATCGTGGTTGTGGAGGCGGTGCATGCCAAGATGGAACATAAACATCTGGCACCTAAAGAGGCCACCATTGAGGCCATGCATGAAATTACCGGAGCCATCATCTCCATTACCCTGGTCATGGCAGCTGTATTTTTACCTGTAGGTTTTATGAGCGGGTCAACAGGGGTCTTTTACCGGCAGTTTGCCTTTACCATGGCCATTGCCATTGTTATTTCAGCTGTGAATGCCTTAACACTGAGCCCTGCACTGGCTGCTTTATTTCTCAAACAGACCCATACGTCCAATAGCGGAACTGTGGAAAGCAAAAGTTTTAAAGAGAAGTTCTTTACTGGTTTTAACAGCAGCTTCAACGCCCTCACCAACAAATATGTCGGCGGCCTTAAATTTCTGATCCGGAATAAATGGGTACCTATCGGTGGCCTTATGTTGGTCATTATGGGCACTGTTTACCTGGTAAAGACCACCCCTGCAGGTTTCATCCCTACCGAAGACCAGGGCTTTATAGCTATCTCTGTATCCACCCCTTCAGGATCTTCTTTAAATGTGACCTCCACCCTTATGAAGCAGGCTGAAGATTCACTGCGTAAGATGGAGCAAACCCGGTTTGTGACCGAGATTACAGGTTTTAACCTGCTGACCGCCTCCAACAGCCCTTCGGCCGCTGTAGCCTTTGTGCTGCTCAAGCCAGATGATCACCGCGGAAAGGTAAAAGATATCAATGCCATCATGAACCAGATCAGGGGTAAGCTTGGTGCAATTCCAGGAGGAAATTTCTTTGTATTCAGTTTTCCTACAGTGCCTGGTTTCAGTAATGTGGAAGCCCTGGATTTGGTCTTACAGGATAAAACCGGTGGTAAGCTTGATAAATTCAGCGGGGTAGCCAGTGGATTTATAGGCAACCTGATGAAGCGCAAAGAAATAGCCTTTGCCTTTACTTCCTTCAAAGCTGATTATCCACAGCTCCAGCTTGAAGTCAATGATGAAAAAGCAAGCCAGCTGGGCGTAAATGTGAAAGATATACTGCAGACCCTGCAGGTGTATTTCGGAAGTGCCCAGGCCTCAGATTTCAACCGGTTCGGTAAATATTACAGGGTCATCGTACAGGCCGATATTGCAGACCGGGCAGATCCTTCAGCCATAGACAAAGTATATGTAAAGAACAATAAGGGTGAAATGGTTCCTGTGAGCACCCTGGTAAAGTTAAGCAGGGTTTATGGTTCAGAGACAGCATCCCGGTATAATCTCTTCAATTCCATACAGATCAATGTAATTCCCAAGCC
>JAYWCR010000226.1:0-5296 GCA_043780395.1 Sphingobacteriales bacterium | reverse complement strand
AGTTTCAATAAACTTACAACTTCAGGCAGTTTAAAGAAATGCTCTTTGTTAATATTCCAGCCTGCTGAAACACCTGAAAAATTTCCAAAACGTGTAGAGCGTGGAAGCTGTGAAGAACCATCTCTCCGGTAATTTGCGGTGATCAGGTAACGGTCATCATAATTATAGTTGATACGCCCGAAAACAGGGGAATACATCAGACGGGTTCCGCTGTTACCAAACAGAAGCTTGTTTGTAGGATTGCTGACGTTATCAAAAGAGAGCAGATAAGGCTGGGTAAGATTGGTCGCCGATCCGAAGATGGTATTGTTGCTGTCTTTCTGATAAGCAGTACCTGCCAGAAGTTCCACTTTGCTTTTTCCAACTTTAAACTTATAATTCAGGGTATTTTCAATAAGGGCCGTAAAAGGAGTACCGCGCGCATCACTGAAATACGCATAGCTTCCCGGGAAGAACCAGCCCAGGTCATAATTAGGCTCAAAGAATGCGTTATGATAATCAGTTCTGTCATAGCTTACATTCACTCTGTAAGAAAGATCTTTAGCCAGCTCAAGCTGTGCCCAGACAGATCCTAAAAAACGGTTATGCTGGCTGTTGTTCTTGATCAGGTTATTTACCCCGATCATATTCAGGGAAATAGCACGTTGTGAATTCTGGTCTACCCCACCATAACCACCCAGACGGGCATGATCATAGACAGGCATCGTTGGAATGGCCGTAACCAGGTCAACGATCTCATTTCCTGTTCCATGCAGACGTGGATAAGCAAGACTTTTATAGTCTGCCTCTGTATAGGCAATCTTTGCTCCGTAAGAGAAGATACCTTTTTTACCCTGCAGGGCAGCACTTACATTATAACGTTTGTATTCTGGGCCGGCAACCACTGTTCCCGTCTGATTGAAGTAGCCAAGACCAAGGCTGTAAGTGGTATACTGGTTACCTCCTGAAAAATTAAGGTCATGATTTTCAATGATTCCCGGTTTAAATGCAGAACGCTGCCAGTCGGTATTCGTGTTCTTAATGAACATCGGTGAATTGGGATCATTTGCAGGAGCAAGTGACAGGCCTGCATTTGTTTCAGCAGCATCTACAATTTTCTGATAGCCTGAGCGGTCATTTACTGAAAGCATTTTAGGGTTCTTTGTTACCCCGTAATAGGCATTGTAATTAATTTTAAGGGGGCCGTTCTTTCCTTTTTTAGTGGTAATAAGAATGACGCCCGCAGCTCCGCGGAAACCATAGATGGCACCGGCAGAAGCATCCTTGATCACCTGCATACTTTCAATATCCCCTGTAGGAAAATCAAAAGGGGTCATGGTAGGTACCCCGTCAATGACATACAGCGGGTTGTTATTGGTCAATGAACTTACCCCGCGGATATGGATCGTTACGCCTTCACCCGGCACACCAGAACCGTTCACCTGAACACCGGCAACCTGGCCCTGGAGGGCCCTTGCTACATCAGGAGTGGCTCTTTTATCTGCTTCTTTAACATTCACTACGGCAATAGAACCCGTAAGATTCTCTTTTTTCTGAGTACCGTACCCTACAACCACTACTTCGTTGACTGAGTTGGCCGTTGCTTTTAATACGATATCAAGTTTTGGGGAATCGCCCACCACCATTGTCTGAGCTGTATAGCCTACAAAAGATACCTGCAGGGTATTACCCGCATTGGCATCGATAGAGTAATTACCTTTTGCATCGCTGACGGTAACGGCTCCTTTTCCCTGTACTTTAATGGTAGCACCCGGAAGGCTTTCGCCTGTTTCATCTTTAACGGATCCTTTTATACTTTGTGCATGGGCATAAAATGATGACATCAGCATTAATACGAGCATGATAAGGCCATGCCGTCTGAGAATTTCAAGTCTTGGTTTTTTCATAATTCAGATAGATACAGGTTATATTAATTAATTGGATTATTCAGTTATAAAATGGAGAACCGGTAAGTAGTATTGGTACTATATACAGTGCCCGGCTTCAGCAGGGTAGAAGGAAATGAAGGCTGATTAGGAGAATCTGGAAAATGCTGGGTTTCCATACAGAAGGCAGAGCGGTATCCGTAAGCAGCCCCTCCTTTTCCATCAGCATCCTTCCCGGTCAGAAAATTACCGGTATAGAACTGCAGGCCAGGCTCAATGGTGAAAACTTCCATTTTAATTCCTGTCAGGGGGCTTGAAACCACTGCAGCCGGCAGGCTATTTGAAAGCAGTACAAAATTATGGTCGTACCCTTTTCCGTTCTTCAACTGCTGGTCTTTATCGTTTATACCGGCACTGATCAGTCTGGCTTTGGTAAAATCAAAAGGGGTTCCGGTAACAGATTCAAGCCTGCCTGTAGGGATCAGGGTGGTATCAACCGGGGTATACGTGGAAGCATTGATCTGAACAGTATGATCTGTAATGGTTTTACTCCCGGCCCCGCTCAGGTTGAAATAAGCATGATTGGTAAGATTGAGAACAGTATTCTTATCAGAAGTCGCATTGTAGCTGATTTTAAGGGCCCTGTCAGCGGTCAGGGAATAGGTTACCTTCACTGAGAGGTTTCCAGGATAGCCCCCCTCCCCGTCTTTTGAGTTGAGACTGAGTTCAAGGGTAGCCGCATTTATTTGCTTTGCTGCCCATACCTGGGAGAAAAAGCCTTTAAAGCCGCCATGCAGTGTATTTACGCCGTCATTAATGTCAAGCTGACAGGCTTTGCCATTAAGCATGAACTTTCCTTTTGCGATCCGGTTGCCATACCGGCCTATCAGAGCACCAAAATAAGGTTCCTTAGGCTTCTGGTAGGTTTTCAGGTCTTTATAGCCCAGAACAACATCTTGCAAGGCACCCTTTTTATCAGGCACCACAAGGCTTACAATGCGCCCTCCGTAATTGGTAATGGCTACGGTAATATCTTTATTTTTCAGTGTATAGAGTTTTACACTTTTCCCATCGACTGTTTGATCAAAACCAGAGGCATCAGGGATTTGGCCTGCAGAATGACTGCTGCTGTCAGTTTTACCTTCCTGAACCTTCCCTGCCGGGGCATTACAGCCTAAAGCTGCAATTACCACCAGGCTGCTTAAAATGAATGAAATATTACCAGTTCTCATATTTAATGAATTAAAATAAATCCTTATTCTTCACAGAAATCCAGGTTCTCACATAGTTCAAAACTGTGACATCCGTTACCAGTCTTTACTGATTCCAGAACTAATGTAGAATAAAAAAATATTTTAATTGTTAAATCAACACTTAAAAATTTATTTTTTTTAATACCCTCAATCTCGAATTTCTGCTTAAATTATTCATCTTAAATAATTGATTTCAGGTTTTAAAAGCATAAAAAAATCAGGATATAAATTTGTACCTGCCTATTCTTTTCCGGTTTTTAAACTGAATGAATTTTTATTATCCATACCTGAAATACTATGAGTAACAGGCTATATTTGCAGAAACTCTCTGCCATTTAAACAGAAAAATGATCAAATATTCAAAGCAGACCCGTATCCTACTGGCAGTTGATTGCATAATTTTTGGTTTTGACGGCGATGCGTTGAAAATTTTACTGATCAAAAGGGGGTTTGAACCTGAAAAAGGAAATTGGAGCCTCATGGGTGGCTTTGTGCAGGAAAATGAGAGTATCGACCAGAGTTCAAACCGGATCCTTAAACAATTAACAGGCCTTGAAGGCGTATACCTCGAGCAGCTTCATACCTTTGGTGATACCCAGCGTGACCCCATCGAAAGAACCGTCTCTACGGCCTATTTTGCACTTCTTGACATTAATAAATATGAAAAGCAGCTCAGCATTGATTACCATGCTGAATGGTTCTCCATAAAAAGAGCCCCTAAACTTATCTTTGACCAGCAGAAAATGGTCGAGACCGCGCAGCAGCGGATCCGGTATAAGGCAGCCCTTCATCCTATTCTCTTTGAATTATTACCCGACCGGTTTACCCTTCCGCAGCTCCAGAATCTGTATGAAAGCGTCTATAATACGACCATAGACAAGCGCAACTTCAGCAAGCGCGTGCTGGCCACAGGACTCCTGATCAAACTCACCGAAAAAGATAAATCCAGTTCTAAACGCGGAGCTTATTATTACCACCTGAACATGAAAAACTATTATGCCAAGTTCCAGGCATTCCTGAATTTCATACCCAATCCTGATAGCCTGCTATCCTAAAACACCATTATCAAGTTCAGCGGAATAAAAGTTTGAAATTGTTTTACAAAGTATTTTTTTTTCTAAAAAAATAAGTGTTATTTCAACAATCATTATCCAGTTCCGTAAATTTTATCTGAGCGAATTAATATAAATAAGAATGATCGATTTAAAAAAGTTTGAAGTTTGGTTCATCACAGGAAGCCAGGATCTCTATGGTGAAGACACACTGAAACAGGTAGCTGAGCATTCAGCGCATATATCTGGTGAGTTGAATACTTCCTCAGGCCTGCCTATTCGAATTGTCTATAAGCCAATTGTAAAATCAGCAGAAGAGATCTATGCAACCATGCAGGAGGCCAATGCTGCCCATGACTGCATTGGGGTCATTACCTGGATGCATACATTTTCACCAGCAAAAATGTGGATCCGAGGCCTGACCATTCTGCAAAAGCCTCTTTTACATCTCCATACCCAGTACAACAGGGATATACCCTGGGATTCTATTAATATGGACTTCATGAACCTGAACCAGAGCGCTCATGGTGACCGGGAGTTCGGCTTTATGGTAACCCGTCTACGCAAAGACAGAAAGGTTGTTGTCGGTCACTGGCAAGATCCTGAAGTACTTGCCCAGATTAATACCTGGACAAGGGCTGCAGCAGCATGGCACGACTGGCAGGGAGCAAAATTTGTGCGTTTCGGTGATAATATGCGTTTTGTAGCAGTCACCGATGGCGATAAAGTAGAGGCTGAGATCAGATTTGGCTACGCTGTAAATACGTATGGGGTTGGCGATCTTGTAAAAGTGATCAATGAGGTGCCGGCTGAAGTGATTGATTTACTGCTGGCCGAATATGAGGAAACTTATACAATGAGCGCTGATCTATGCCGGGGTGGCGCACGTGCAACTTCTGTCTATGAGGCTGCAAAGATCGAAGCCGGCCTGCGTATATTTCTGGAGAGGGGTGGCTTTAAAGGCTTCACAGATACATTTGAAGACCTTCATGGCATGGTGCAGCTTCCCGGCATTGCAGCCCAGCGACTTATGGCAGAAGGGTATGGATTTGCTGGTGAAGGTGACTGGAAAACTGCTGCCCTGGTGCGGGCTTTCAAGGTCATGGGTGCGGGCCTAGAAGGCGGA
>JAYWCR010000225.1:0-10433 GCA_043780395.1 Sphingobacteriales bacterium | reverse complement strand
AATATCCTTTACCTTGATGGAACAGAACATCTGCTTGCAGCAAGACTCGGACTTACCGAACATGAATTTCAGGTATTGCTCAGCCGCTGCAAAAGCAGGCTCATGATCCACAGGGCTACCCGGATCAGACCGGGGCTTGATGATAAGATCCTATGCTGCTGGAATGCTATGATGGTCAAAGCCTATGCCGATGCTTTCCGGGTATTGCGTACACCAGAATACCTGGACCTTGCTACCCTGAACCTTCATTTTATTTTTGATAATTTTCTGGTTCAGGGCCAGCTTTACCGCACATGGAAAGATGGCCGTGTACGAATCCCCGGCTTTCTGGATGATTATGTTTTTCTGGCTGAGGCCTGTCTTTCAGTTTATCAGGCCGGCTTTGATGAAAGCTGGATAACGAAAGCCGACGAGCTTATGCGCAGAGCACTTGCGCTGTTCTATGATGAATCCAGCGGCATGTTTTATTATACGGGTGCGGATGATCAGCTGATTGCCCGCAAGCAGGAAGTTTTTGACAATGTAATCCCGGGCTCCTGTTCTATGGCAGGCAGGGTACTGTTCAGTCTGGGCACCCTGCTTTCTGACCAGGGGTATAAAGATATTTGTTCGCGGATGCTCCTGGCCATAAGGGATGATATGAAGGCCTATTCTCCTTCTTTCTCAAACTGGAGCCTTCTTATGCTTGAACAGTGTACAGGGGTCACTGAAATTGCTGTCTGCGGACCGGATGCGCTGAATGTAATTGCAAAGTTGCAGGCTGCATATCTGCCTTTTGTTATGTTTATGGCAGAGACAGGGGGCTCTTCCATACTGCCCTTGTTGGAAGGAAAGACAGGGGGCATTGAGACCCGCATTTACATTTGCAGAGATAAGACATGCACGCTTCCTCTTTCCTCGGAAGAAGAGGCATTAGGCTGGTTAAAAGTAAATTGATGGTATACAAATGATACATAG
The DNA here is from genome assembly GCA_043780395.1 of Sphingobacteriales bacterium. Taxonomy (GTDB): domain Bacteria; phylum Bacteroidota; class Bacteroidia; order Sphingobacteriales; family Sphingobacteriaceae; genus JANLVJ01. The sequence continues at coordinate 9,476 of JAYWCR010000225.1, read as the reverse complement.
AGAGGTCAAACTTAAATAAATTGGCAATGTTCAATTTAAAATAGCAACATTAATATATCCATCCATCTGGTTACAATCAGATGTGATTGTTTGATGTTCTATTGCATTAAACATTTAACTAAACCATCTAATTCCTATGTATCAGTTTTTACTCGAGGTTCATGTGATCTCGCCAGACAATTATGTTGCTTTTACGTTTTTTATCGGTTGCATGGCCATGCTAGCCGCATCTGTATTTTTCTTTTTTGAAATTGGAAATACGGATAAGAAATGGAGAACCTCCATTCTTATTTCCGGCCTTATTACATTCATTGCTGCAGTACATTATTTCTACATGCGTGATTATTTTCTGGCAACCGGTCAGTCACCAACCTTTTTCAGGTATGTAGACTGGTTATTGACAGTGCCTCTGATGTGCGTTGAATTTTACCTTATTACAAAGAAGTCAGGCGCCAAGATTGGCCTGCTCTGGCAACTGGTATTAGCCTCCGTAATCATGCTGGCTACTGGTTATGTAGGAGAAGCATTGCACGGTAATGATAAGCAAAGCTGGGTATGGGGAGCAATAAGCGGCGCCGCATACTTCTATATTGTTTATATCGTATGGTTTGGTGAAGTGGCAAGACTTGCAAAGAATGGTGGTACTGCAGTCGTAAGAGCTAATAAAGCCCTGGGATGGTTTGTACTCGTAGGCTGGGCTATTTATCCGCTTGGTTATATTGCAGGTACAGCTGGTGGTCTGTTCGGTGTAAGGGTGTTGGAAGGTCTTTCCCTTGATGCTGTTTATAATATTGGTGATGCTGTAAACAAAATAGGCTTTGGTCTGGTAATTTATTCACTTACATTAAACGATAAATCTACTATATCAGAAACTTATCCTTCTATAGATAAACTTATGGAAAACGTTTAATATATCTCTTCATCAAAGGTTATCTGCTTTAAATGATTAAAAGCATTATTCTTATCGCAGGAATTGCGCTGGCAATTATTAACCATTTTATTTCAGTAGTTCCTGAAAACATGCAGTTCATGTTTTTTATTACAGGTATTGTGCTACTGGGTATTCCACATGGTGCAGCTGACCTTCTGGTGGCTACAAAAAATTCTGCAAGGGAAGATAAATATTTCTCTCTTGCAGGATTTTTTTTTAATTACCTGGGAAGACTGGTGCTTTTTGGACTGGTCATCTGGCTTTTTCCTGTCGGCGGTATTTCAATCTTTATCGTATTTGCAGCCTATCACTTTGGCCAGACTGACCTTATCCAGTTCAAGACCCAGACGCTTACCGGTAAATTACTGGTCATAAGTTATGGCTTTACAATTCTTGCTACTATTCTGCTTCTGCATTTCAAAGAGGTTCAACCAATTTTCCAGCAGCTTTTTCCCGGCCTTAGAAATACTTCCATTCTAAACTGGATCAATGAAAAGAGATATTTGCTCTCTGTTCTCACTGCCCTGTTCTTTCTCGTGAACTGCAGCCGCTATTTTCTGATGAACCCACCCGGCAGGGTGCAGATGCTCCGCTTCTTTATTCAAATGGCCCTGATCATGGCAATTCTTGCCATTCTTCCTATGCTTGCGGGCTTTACCTTTTATTTTGTGATCTGGCACTCCATACTCTCGCTTCGCAATATTGTGCGTTATCTGCAGGGGGGCGGGACTTATTCAACTTCTACCATACTCAGGCAGATATGCCTGTATAGCGTGCTTGCACTTGCTGGAATTACCCTTGTAGGTGTTACAGGGTATATGTTCATTGATCATCAATCAGTGATCATCTATGTGATTCTGGGTCTTGCTGTACTTACAGCGCCTCATATGAATATCATGGATCATATGTATGCCAATATGTTCAGAAGGTCAGGCTCTGTCGGCATCATTTAATTTTTTGCTCAACTGGCTGCATGTTCATGCTCATCAATTAATTCCTTGTTCTTCCAGGCCTTCGTAAATTCATTAAAATCTTCCATAACCTGTCCCTTGTACATGGTGGCAAAGGCATATAACTCCGTATGCCAGTCATCGGTGGCGCTGAAGGTGATAAGTTCATCAATGGTCGATGATCTCATCCATCCGCTGCTCCGCAGATAGGAAGATGCAGCCATCTCTGCCATTGTTCTGATGACCTCGTTAAGTTTGCCCTTTTTTGCATCCAGGATTGAAAAATCGAGCTTGTCTTCCAGGGGCTGTAGTTCGCGGAGCACAAAATCTGCTCCGTCGATAGATACCTGCTGCAGCAGGGCCGGGCTTACATGCTGCGACATCCGCTGTACATCAATGATGCGCCTGGCGTCATTTTCCCAGTTTATCTTTGGTTTCAGGTATAAATTGATAGAGGCCTGCTGGGCATATTTGAAGTCAAGGAAATAATAGGCTGATTCACGTTTTGCAAGTACTACATAACGCTCCAGTCCCATACTGCCGGTTCCTGCCAGCCGGTATGCAATGTCAATGATCTTATACCTTTCCTCTTCTTTCAGGCTGTTATTCCACTTTTCAATGGAGTGCATGACCCGCTGATAGGTATCCTTATTCAGGAGCAGCCAGTGGTCCTTGCTTTTTAAAAGCTGGATCTTGCCCTTGACAAGGATTGTTTTTTCATCGACAAACTTTTTACGCGAGCGCTCTGATACCTGGCTGAAAAATGATTTTATCACTCCGGTGGAAGTAGGTGCCTCTACGGTCTTTGATTTTCCGGCTTTCATAATTTCATGAAAAGTGTTCATGAAAACCTTGCTCAGCACATGGATCTCTTTAAGGTCAACGCCAATGCTTGCCGTAGAAAGCTGAAGACTTACCAGAAAACGGGCAAGATCCCATGTAAGCGGGGCCATGGTTGATTCATCAAAATCATTGAGGTCAAAATAGGCAAGCCCATTATCACCCTGATAGGCCCCGAAATTTTCAATATGCATATCGCCGCATAACCATACAGAGGTGGTATCAGACTTTAATGCAGGGTTCTTTGAGTAATCATGGTAAAACAGGTGGCAGCTTCCCCGTAAGAAGCGAAAGGGGCTTTCAGCCATTGCTTTATATTTGAATTTCAGGATTTCAGGATGCCTGTCCTGGTTGTATTCTTTGATGAGCTTTACTGCGGAACGGTTCATGGCTTCGTCTAAAAATCAAATTCTTTTACTGAAGAATCTGCCAGGATCAAGGCTGTCAGTTCTTCATGTTTATGCTTGGTACCTGTAATCACCCAGCTGACTTCAAGCATGGATTCTTTTCTGCTTCTTTTTATTCTTCTGGCTTTGAGCTTATGGAGTTTGATCAGGTGTTCATAGGCATGAAGAGTTTCCTCATTATAAGGCACAAGGATCCGGTAAGTCCTGATCTGATGTTTTTTATCAATATACCCCTGAAGATAGAGAAAGGCTACCAGTACCATTAAAATGGTACAAAAGGTACCAATGGCCCAGAGATAATGCCCGCTGCCTACAGCCATACCCAGGGCGGCAACTACCCAGATGGTTGTTGCCGTAGTAAGGCCGGAGATCCGGTTCTCTTCTTTAAAAATGACCCCGGCACCCAGAAAGCCCAGGCCCGTCAGTATATTGGATGCAATGCGGTCAGGGTTGCCCGGCCCCCCAATGGCAATGGAGAGCATGGTAAGCAGGGTAGAGGCCACACAGATAATGATCATCGTGCGCAGACCTGCCGACTTGTTCTTATATTCTCTTTCTGCACCAATTAAACCACCAATTACAATGGCCAGACCTATTTTCAGAAAAAAACCAGTATCCATAAATACTATTTTTTAGTGAATGAATGAACCGGGTCCAGATTGGGTTTTAATCCGAGTACCTGTTCAGCAAAGTCAAAACTTGCCCTGCGTACGGCAGCCAGATCCCTGGATCTCAGTGCAGAACAAAGTACATGATCTCCAGCCCCGGGAATAAGAACAAGGCGCCGGCAAGAAGTCTTTGTACCCAGGTTTTCGAACATCCAGCGGATGGCAGATGTTTTAACGGTAGAATCCTGATGCACCGGATCTTTATAGTACATCAGCGTCAGTACAGGGATCTTCACCTCGTTGAAAGTAGAGGGGACCATAGCCTTGTCAATCAATGACTGTAAGGCTACTGCCCCTTCAATCCTGTACTTCGTATACCAGTAATGTGCTGTGGCCGTGTCTTTATGGGTGGCATAAAGGTATTTGCCACCTGTGATCAGGTGCGCAAGCTGCAACCCCCAGTGACCTCCCAGTATCCATGCATTAGGGTCAAAAATACGGATACAGGGAGAGTAAAGGAGCAATGCCTTTACAGGTATCTTTTTTTCATTTGCAGCCAGTTCAAGGGCCAGCATCCCTCCGGCAGACGTTGCCATCAGAATGACTGAATCGCCAAGCTTGCTTCCTCTTGCAAGGGCTTCCTTTGCTGAATCATAAAGACTATCAGCCGTAAGGTGTAAAAAGGGCTCTTCTGAACTCAGGCCATGGCCTGAAAGCCTGCTCAGGTAGAGATTCATCCCATACCTGCCGGCAAATTCTGTATGCAGGGGCGCACCTTCTTCATGTGAGGCCGTAAAACCATGAAGATAGACCAGGGCAATATGTGTTTTCTTCTTTATGCCCGGTTGTGCCCACCGGATGCAGGCCTGGTCACCAGATTTTACGGCCAGTGCGCTCTCTGACCTATGCACTTCTGCCTCGAGGTCATTCAGGTTTCCCGTCACCCCGGGCATGGCTGTAGAGAGAAGAGGGCTGGCAGGCTTGGGTCCAAGGAAATAAATAATTGTACCCAGGAGCACAATTGTTGCAGGAATTGTAAAAATCAACGATGCTTTTTTCAAAATAGACCTATTTTTAGTAAGTTTCCAGTGTTAAATATATGGAGTATAAAGACTATTATAAGATTCTGGGGGTAGCAAAAGACGCTACCGCTGCAGATATTAAAAAGACCTATAAAAAGCTTGCCTTGCAATATCATCCTGATCGTAATTCCGGAGATAAAAATGCAGAGAGCCGTTTCAAGGAGATAAATGAAGCCAACCAGGTTCTTGGGAATGCTGAAAAAAGGAAGAAATACGATGAGCTGGGAGCAAACTGGGATCAGTATCAGCAACAGGGAAATTCTCCCGGCGGGTTCTACCAGCAGCGCCAGGGAGGGCAGGGTTATGGGGGCTATCAGGCCGATGAAAGTCAGTTTGCTGACTTCTTTGATTCATTTTTTGGAAGCGGTAATGCCGGCTTCGGAGGCAGGGGCAGAGGTAAACCCCGCCAGGTAAAAGGAACTGACCTGCTTGCAGAGATCCAGATATCGCTGATCGATGCCTTCCATGGAAAAGATTTTCCTGTAAACCTGGGTAATTCAAAGATCAACCTCAAATTAAAACCCGGGCTTGTAGAAGGCCAGCGCCTCCGCCTGAAAGAAAAAGGGGAGGAAGGCTCAAATGGCGGAGCTGCAGGAGATCTTATTCTCACAGTTCATGTAAGTACAGATGCACGGTTTGAGCGCCGTGAAAATGATCTGTATTTTGACCAGTTCCTTGATATCTATACGGCTACGCTAGGGGGCAAGATCGAAGTGAATGGAATTGATAAAACAGTACGCATTGATATACAACCAGGTACAGACAGCAACAAGACTATCCGCCTGAAGGGCATGGGCATGCCTGTTTATGGAAAAGAAACCTCCAGGGGTGATGCCTTTGTAAGGCTGCTGGTCACCGTACCCAAAGACCTTACGCCTGCAGAAACATCGCTTTTTGAAGAGTTGCGCGCTCTGGGCGCCAAAACAGTCTGAAGGGTCAGGGACTGATCTTTCCAATGATCGTATAATGCTTTATACCCAGCAGGTGAATATGCTGCCTGCGGTCGATGGTATAGAGCGAATCAGGAATATACAGAAGCTGTTCATCCAGGCTATAAAGAAAATTCTGCACAACCAGGTGGATGGCTATGCGCCGGACCGCCGGCTGTAGGCCAGGCTGCCGGCTTATCTCGATCTTTCTTACTTTCAGGCTGCTGTCAAGGGCTGTATAGGTGAGAATGCCTGCACTGCTGTCTGCATGGTATTTCCCCAGCCATGCAGGTTTGTTAATATCTGATGAACTGAAGAATTCCATTTCAGAAGCCCAGTTAATTCTGCTCATTTTTTTTGTTTCTGCGCTTTTATCAAGGGTAATCGTTTTCACAAGTTGCACCCTGCTGCCCTGCATCCTTGCAGCTTCATGATTGAAATAACCTTTCATGCTGAAATAAAAGAGTGAATGGCTGTTGTTCCCGGCCCGGCCTGCGGGCTGGGAACTGCAACCGTTCAGCAGAATGGAACTCAGGGCCATTGCCCCGAGAATCTTGTTTTTTATCTTTATAAGACGTTGTTTCTGAAATGAGCTCATGATACCAGTACATCGCCGGTCATGACCGCGGGTGCTTCCAGATGTAGCATCTTCAGAATAGTAGGGGCCACATCACCGAGTTTACCACTTCGGATCTGGCTGAACTCTTCATCTATGAGAATGCAGGGTACAAGATTCGTTGTATGCGCAGTATTGGGGCTATGATCTGCATTCATCATGTATTCAGAATTTCCATGATCAGCAAGGATGATGAAAGAATATCCGTTTTTTATGCCTGTTTCCACCACCCTCTGAAGGCAAAGATCCACTGTTTCCAAAGCTTTGACAACAGCACCAAATACGCCGGTATGACCCACCATATCGGGGTTTGCAAAATTAAGACAGATAAAATCAGCCCATTTTCTCTCTAGTTCAGGTAAAATTGCCTCAGTGATCTCCAGGGCACTCATTTCAGGCTGCAGGTCATAGGTAGCTACTTTTGCCGAGGGGATCAGCAGCCGTTTTTCTGCACTGAATTCTTTTTCCCGGCCTCCTGAAAAGAAAAAAGTCACATGGGGGTATTTTTCAGTTTCCGCGATCCTGATCTGATTTTTTCCTGCGTTCTGTAAAACCTCACCAAGTGTTTGTTCAAGGTCATCCTTTTCATAAAGCACATGTACATTAGTAAATGACTGGTCATAACTGACCATCGTTACAAAATAGAGCTTCAGCGGCTCCATTTCCTGCTCGGGTATGGCGCGCTGGGTAAGTACTGAACTCAGTTCACGCCCTCTGTCAGTTCTGAAATTAAAGAAAATGACCACATCATCTTCCGCAATGGTCTTTAATGCCTTCCCATCCTTACCTGCCTGTACCAGAGGTAAAATAAATTCATCGGTAATGCCTGCTGTATACGATTCGAGCACTGAGCCGGGCAGATCTGTACTGATCTCACCCTTTCCGTGAACGAGCAGGTCATAGGCTTTACGAACCCGTTCCCAGCGGTTATCCCTGTCCATGGCATAATATCTTCCGATAAGACTTGCAAGCCGGGCACCTGTGGAACTGAGTACCGGTTCCAGGGTTTTCAGGTATTGCGCACCTCCCTGTGGGTCAGTATCACGGCCGTCCAGAAAACCATGCACAAAAAGGTCCTTGTTGCCGGCGGCCGAGGCAATATGAAGCAGGGCTGCCAGATGGTCAATATGAGAATGTACGCCTCCATCTGATAGAAGGCCCATAAAATGTACAGCCTTTCCATTTTGCCTTGCATAGGCCAACGCTTTCAGTAATTCTGTATTTGTATCCAGCACATGTTCCCTGACATCTATATTGATCCGGGTCAGTTCCTGGTAAACGATCCTGCCTGCACCAAGGTTCATATGACCTACTTCAGAATTGCCCATCTGGCCTTTTGGGAGGCCTACCAGCTCACCGGAAGCTTCCAGGCTTGAGTGTGGGTAATTTTCTGTCAGGTGCTTGAAAAATGGAACTTTTGCATGAAAGGTAGCGTCTGAAGCGTCTTGTTTTCCATAGCCCCAACCGTCCAGAATAAGAAGCACTACTTTTTTAAGTTCAGGCATAATGGATTCTAAAAATTGTTAAATTGCTTAAAGAAGGCCGCAGGGCCTGTTTTTTTATATTTTTCCAGGAGGCTAAATTATGGCATTATTTTTTTAATATAGGGTCAGAATTTAACGGGGTGAAAAAAATTTTAAGTTTTCTTTGTGTTTTTTTCATTTATACGGGCATCGCACATGCCCAGGACAAGCGTACCCTAGAGATCATTGAGACTATTCAGAGAGGAAGTGCTGAGGGGCTTGCAGTCTATTTTAATGCAAATATAGACCTTACACTGGTAGATGATAACAATGAATACAGTAAGGTTCAGGCAACTATGGTTATGAAAGATTTCTTTACCAGGTATCCGCCCTTGAAAGTTTCTCTCAGGCATAGCGGAAACCAGCAGGATGGCTCATGTTATGCGATCCTTGATTACAGGAGCATGAACAGGGAGAACTTCCGCCTTGTTTTTTATCTGAAACCCTATCAGAATATCTCACTGATCAATGAACTTCGCTTTGATCTGCTCCATTAAACGGATCTTTTAACGCAACCCGATCCATTCTAAAATCGCCTTTACGGTATCCTGATAAAAAACCTTGTAAGTATCTTCCGTCACATAGCCAATATGGGGGGTAGCGAGCAGGTTATCCATTTTTCTGAAAGGATGGCTGGCCGGCAGAGGCTCCACATCAAAGACATCGAGTGCAGCTCCTGCAATTTTCCGCTGCTCAAGGGTTTCAATCAAGGCCTTCTCATCGATTAATGGCCCGCGGGATGTGTTTATCAGATAGGCTGAAGGCTTCATAAGGGCGAGTTCTTCAGCGCCGATAATTCCCCTGGAGCGCTCGCTCAATACCATATGCACAGTAATAAAATCTGAATCTCTGAAAAGTTTTTCCTTGCTCACCAGCTTCAGGCCTGCAGCTTCGGCCTTTTCCTGTGTCAGGTTAGGGCTCCAGCAGAGAATATGCATTCCGAATGCCCTTGCATAACCGGCAATCGCTGATCCTATATTTCCAAGACCAACAATGCCTATGGTCTTGGCTTTCAGATCAATTCCGATAGTAGTCTGCCATTTACCTGTTTGGAAGTTTGAATTTTCCTGTGGAATTTTACGTGCTATGGACATCAGCAGGGCCCAGGTAAGTTCAGGTGCGCCGCTCCATACATATCCTGTATGCCTTACTTCGATGCCTGCCTCTGCGGCTGCCTGAAGATCAATGGAAGCATTGCGCATCGCTGTGGAAACGATCAGCTGCAGGTTTGGCAGGCTTTGAATGAGTTCTCTGGTCAGAGGAGTGCGCTCGCGCATGACAGCGATCACCTGAAAGGGACCTAATCTTTCCTTCAGTTCATCCAGATCTGAAATATGATCATTGAAGACAGTAATTATTGCTGATTGTTGCAGAACAGACCAGTCTGCAATTGTTAAGGCTACATGCTGGTAATCGTCCAGGACAGCAATTTTTAAAAGGGGATTCATGGATCTGATAAATTTAAAAGCAGAGATAATAAATGGACCTTATTTGGGGTTCTTTGTTACGAATAATTAATTATATGATAAAAAATAAACTATTATTTAAATAATTTTCGTTTAAATCTTTTTTTGTACTTATTTTCAAATA
>JAYWCR010000224.1:0-3443 GCA_043780395.1 Sphingobacteriales bacterium | reverse complement strand
GCCGCATAGTCTTCAATGGTCTTATGCAAAACATTGAATCCTTTCATCAGCTGATTGAATTTACGGTAATAAAGTTTATCTGTATTTTCTGAAGCGCGGATCGTTTCTCTGGACGAATTAGGAATCCGGTAAAGCCTTAAAAGCAGCATACCCACCAGATACTGAAGACCCAGGTTTTTACCCGGAAGCGTACTGTTATATTCAGCAATACATTTATGGATTGTTGTATATGCATCGCTGACCAGCAGGTCAGCGGCATTCATTTTTACGATCTGAATTTCATCAATAGCAAAGAATAATTCGGCATCCTGCCTGAGCATATCTTCAAGTGTGGAATCATTCAGGCTTATCACCCAGCCTGTCATACCCGGCTGAAGCCTGAATCCATGCAATACATTCTTGGGAATTGTAAAATAGGAAGGGCTCTGCACATGACGGCTTCCATCGGCAAAAAGAATTTCGACAGTGCCTGATTCAATCACGAAAAGCTGGAATAATCCCGAATGGATATGTGGTTTTATCTGCCAGTTATAATAATGTCCTTTTTTTTCTATCTGTGTAATATTGATCAGGTTTCTTACCAGCTCTATGGAATTATCACCATATAAACCGGGGTACGAAATCATAGAATTTATCATGGCCTGACAGAAAATTCACAACTATACTAAATCGCATAGATGAGTTTAATCTACCTATTTGTCTGGAACTTTTCATACTCTGACGATGATTGCTTTTTTGTCCTGAAATGAAATGATTTGTCCTTGTTATGAGCGTTTTTTTCAGATTAGATTCACAGACTTATTTATCAAAATGAAAACATTTGTATTAGTACATGGCGCATGGTCGGGGCCTTACAGCTGGTATCAGCTTACTGAAAAATTAAAGGCTGCGGGGCATACAGTCATTGAAATTGAACTTCCCGGGCATGGGAAGAATACGGCTTCTCCAGAGAGCCTGACCATGGAACAATATCGGGATGCAGTGGTGAAGGTGATACGGGACATTGATGGAAAGGTCATTCTGGCAGGGCATAGCATGGGAGGCATGGTGATCTCTTCGGTGGCAGAGCTGATCCCTGTAAAGATTGAAAAGCTGATTTACGTAACGGCCTTTATCCCATCCAGCGGTCAGTCACTAGTAGACCTGAATTCACTGGATCTGGAGAGCCTTGTGCATGACAATGCTTCCTTATCAGAGGATCACCTTACTATTTTGCTTAAAAAAGAAAATCTTATCAGTATTCTTTGTCAGGATATTCCTGAGGCTGAAGCTTTTGTGCAGGAACATTACCACCCTGAACCTATTATCCCCTTTACAAATCCAGTCTTTCATACCCACGATAATTTCGGGATGGTGCCTAAATACTATATCCATGCCCTGCAAGACCAGGCTATCACGTTAAGTCTTCAGCGGAGGATGGTTGAAGCGGCTGGAATAGAGCATATCTATATGCTTGATAGTGGCCATGCCCCGCAGCTCTCCATGCCTGAGGCGCTGAAAGATATTTTACTGGAGATTGCGACCCATGAGGCCTGAGATTTAGCATGTTTCATTGAAACAGTCGGGGTACGGTACTGTTTAAAAAGGTAAACTGGGGGTAAGGGGGGCTTTTTAATCCGTTTATTCTCCTTCCTGATTTAAGTACTACCTGATGACCAGATTAACTGAAGGCAAGCTCATTGCCATAATTGGTGCAGGCCCGATAGGTCTGGCACTTGCCGTATTGCTGCAAAAAAAAGGTGCCTCCGTAAAAGTGTTTGATCGAGATCATGATAAACAGTTCAAGTGCTGGGGTGGCACCCTTGATCTTCACGACAATATGGGACTGGCAGCCCTGGAGGCTGCAGGTCTGCTGTCTGAATTCTATGCGGCTTCGCGCTCAGTGGGTTTGCGGGAGTATAATGCAGCCGCAGGCCTGCTCATCGAAACTTCAGCGGAAACTGGTCATATAAAACCCGATCATCCGGAAATTGACAGGCTCGCTCTGAATAATATACTGCTGTCTGCACTTTTGCCCGGAACGGTCACCTATAACCGAGGCTTTATGCGCCTGGAGAAGAGCGGGGATTCTTATACTGTTTTTTTTGATGACGGAAGTATTGAAACTGCGGACCTTATAATTGCAGCAGATGGGGCCGACTCCCTGATAAGACCCTATGTAACAACCGGCACGAATGAATACTCTGGTACCTGCATCATTCAGGGTGCGATCTCTGAGCCCAGAATCAAATGTCCCGGGATCTTTCAGTTGCTGGGTACCTGTAATCTGATGGCCACGGGTGATGATAAAATGATCTTTGTTCAGGAGAGGGGTGATGGTTCGTTCATCTATTACCTTTCTTTCAGGCAGGAGCTGGATGCGCCGGGTGGTGGCATGGGCGATCCGGCCGAAATGAAAGCATTTCTTCTGCAGATGTTTGCTGGCTGGAACCCGGTATTCGGTGAGCTGTTCATGGCCACAGAAGAATTTATGATCTTGCCCATGTACAACCTTTCCGTAGCACATAGCTGGAGCGATACGGCGCATATTACCCTGGTGGGTGATGCTGCGCATGTGATGCTGCGCATGTGATGCCACCCTATGCAGGTCATGGCGTGAATCTGGGGATGCTTGATGCGCTGATCCTTTCTGAAAATCTGACTGCTTCTTCCTTTCATACGATCACTGAAGCGCTGCAGGATTATGTAAAGCAAATGAAGATTTATGTGGCAAAGGCTCAGCTGGAGACGGCTGCCATAGAGCTGAGAATGCATACCTCCGGGGGCCAGTTTTCCATCTAAAATTGTCCTATAAATAACCAGAAAGTGCCTGTTTTCTATCCCTTAATGTAATGAACTTAGAGTATCTAAAGCTCCATGGATCATTCACTTATACAAAAAATAGAAACAACTATCGTTGACCTGCCGACCATCCGTCCGCATCATTTATCCATGACAGTGATGCGTAAACAGGCCATGGTAATCGTCCGCATCTTTTGCAGCGACGGCATTGAAGGCCTGGGTGAGGCTACTACCATTGGAGGGCTGAGCTATGGGGAGGAATCACCTGAAAGTATAAAACTTGCAATAGATATGTATATGGCCCCTGCCTTGATTGGCAGGGATGCCACTGCCCTGAACAGGGCTATGGGTATCCTTGAGCAGGTAGCCAGAGGAAACAGATTTGCCAAGTCAGGCATAGAAACGGCCCTGCTGGACGCGCAGGGTAAAAGGCTGAATCTACCTGTATCCATGCTGCTGGGTGGCTCGTTGAATACCCGGCTTGGTGTTCTGTGGACGCTTGCAAGTGGCGATACAGGCAGCGATATCGAGGAGGCTCACGAAATGCTTCGTACGAAAAGACACCGGATGTTTAAGTTAAAGGTTGGCAGAAATGAAGTAGCCAAAGATCTTAGTCATGTGATCGCCATTAAAAAAGCTTTGGGTGATGAGGTGAAGATTAC
>JAYWCR010000223.1:0-3576 GCA_043780395.1 Sphingobacteriales bacterium | reverse complement strand
CTTCAGGCAGTTTCCTACCCAGGCCTTTAGCAACTGGCAGTGGTGGGATGCCCTGTCGCATGCAGATGTGATCATGCTGGATTCGGTTTCCAGGAACCTTCATCCACTGGTCAGAGTGATTGACGACTGGGTCACTGCCAGGTCACTTGCGCTTATCTTCGAATGCAAGGTTGGCAAGGGGCGCTTAGTGGTTTCTGGCGCTGACTTGCTTACTGACCAGGGCAACCGGCCCGAGGCTAGGCAATTACTGTATAGTCTGAAAGCGTATATGAATACCAATGAGTTTAATCCGTCAACAGAAGTACCTATTGAAAAGCTTATCTCTTTAATTAAGTAAATGGGCTGGGGGCTACTGGCTATGCTTGTGCTGGTTTTTATAGTTTGAGGGCGATAAACCCATCAGCTTTTTAAACAGGCGTGAAAAATAATACGGGTCAGAAAAACCCAGTTCACTGCAGATTTCCTTGATGTTTCTGTCAGTAAAGTAAAGGTACTGACAGCACTTCTGCACCTTCAGCTGGTTAAAATATTGAATGGGTGAAACTCCTGTTTTAGCACGAAATAACCGGGTATAATGTGAAACTGACAGACGGTGCTCACCTGCCAGCGTACTGATAGAAAGACACATTCCGATATTCTTTTTCATATACAGAACAGACTGACTGATTACATCTTCATCCTTGATAGATGGATTAATTTCTTTATGATAAATGAATGACGATATATACTCCAGAATCTTAATATTGACAATTTCCATATCTCGCACCTCAAAACTATTTTCAAGAAGCGAAAAAATTTCATCAAAGGTTGAATTTCGTTTTTCATCAACGGGAATATAGGATACGCCGGTATGCGTTTCAAAATGCCGGTTATACAGAAGTTCTGCATTCTTTCCGGTAAAATGTACCCAGTATATACTCCAGGGGTCTATCGTTGAGCTCTTATAGTGATGGGGAATATTATTCGGAAGTATGATATAGGTATTTGGCTTAAGTTCGTTGGTCTCACAACCAACCAGCACAGTACCCCTGCCTTCCACACAATACAATAAAATATATTCAGGGCTACCGGCCTTGCGATTGCGGTCATGGTAAACAGCATGCGGGTAGTATCCGATTGCCGTAAGAAAAAAATTATGAATGAGTTTATTTTTAACTATTCTTTCCTTCACATCCGGGGGTAAGGCAATCATTTTCTGGCCAACAAACCCATCCTCTATTTTCCGGGAACAATTTTCAAGTACCTCTCTTTTGGTCATCTCTCTGCTGCTGAACTCATACTCATCGGATCGCCCGTATGAAAGTACGCACCTATGCAATGACGACCGGGTATTTTATAAATATAAGTACCAGAACTATCTCTGAGGTTATGAAAAATGCAATAGTCAGATTGTCCATCTTTTGACCTTGATTATCCATTGGCCGGATTTTCTTTTACAGGTAATTTTGAATTCCTTATTCATTCAGAGGGCATGAACCGGCCGTAAAATCATTGAATCTATCTTATGAATACAGAATCCGTTCCGACTCTATTACCCCGTTATAACCAGGCCTATATTTTACGAATTTCTTTTATTTCAGCATTGGGAGGTTATCTCTTCGGTTTTGACTTTGCTGTCATATCTGGAGCTTTACCCTTTTTGAGAACAGCCTTTCACTTAACGCCCTGGTTAGAAGGCTTGCTTACCGGATCACTGGCTCTCGGATGTATCATCGGCTGCCTGGTAACTGGAAAACTAGCCGACCGGTATGGCCGGAAACCAGGCCTGGTGATCTCGGCAGTTATCTTTTTACTCTCTTCTATCGGCATGGCGCTGTCACAAGGCCTTGACCAGTTCCTGGTCATGAGGTTCAGCGCAGGGATCGGAGTCGGTATGGCATCGCTGTTAAGCCCACTTTATATCGCAGAAATTTCTCCTGCCAGTATCCGCGGAAGAAACGTTTCTATCAACCAGCTCACCATTGTACTGGGAATACTGATTACAAACTGTATAAACTATTTTCTGGCTAAAAACGGAGTTGATATCTGGCGCCTGATGTTTGGCCTGGGCGTGATCCCGGCAGCCTTGTTTCTGTTCGGAATTCTATTTCTACCCGAAAGCCCCAGATGGCTGGTTAAAGTGGGAAAGGAAGAAAAGGCTTTGAGAATCCTAGGAAAGATAGAATCTGCTGAATACGTAGGCGCTACGGTGAACGAGATCCGGAAATCGGTAGAAACTTCGGTGAACAGCGGATCAGGGAATGTGCTTTCTAAAGCGGTACGGCCTGCCCTGATCATTGGAATAACCCTTGCCGTTTTTCAGCAGTTCTGCGGTATAAACGTTGTATTTAATTATACCTCTACCATCTTTGAATCTGTCGGATCTACGCTTAACAAGCAGTTGTTCGAGACCGTTGCCATCGGGTTAGTGAATATGCTCTTTACATTCCTTGCCATGTGGCAGGTGGATAAACTGGGCAGACGCCCCCTTATGCTCATCGGGTCTCTGGGCCTGGCCCTAGTCTATCTTATTCTGGCAGGGCTGCTGAAAGCACATGCTGACACCACCTGGGTATCGCTGCTGGTTCTGTTAGCCATTGCTTTATATGCGTCATCCCTCGCCCCCGTGACCTGGGTACTTATCTCTGAGATCTTTCCCAATAATGTGCGGGGCAGTGCTTCTTCTATTGCCATGGTTTGCCTGTGGCTGGCTTATTTCATCCTTGTTTTTACCTTCCCGATTCTGGCCGCCCATCTTGGCACCTACGGCCCATTCTACCTGTATTCAGGGGTTTGTTTTCTTGGCTTTGTCTTTATCTATACCCGGGTAAAAGAAACCAAGGGCAAAACACTGGAACAACTGGAAGGCAACTTTACAATCCATTAAATTATGATAAACGACAAGGTTACCATCTGGCAGGATCAGGTTATTATTCCAACGTACCCAACTGGTGCCCCCGATAAAAATCCTATGTTCTTTGAGAACCGGGTTTACCAGGGCAGCAGCGGCGCCGTTTACCCAAATCCAATCATTGAGAAAATAGAAAATGATAAAACCGACCAGTCGTACAAGGCTCTTTACTTAGAGAACAGCTATTTAAAGATCATGATACTTCCCGAACTGGGCGGCCGGGTGCAGATGGCCTATGATAAAGTTGCCAACCGTCATTTTATCTACTACAATGAGGTCATAAAACCAGCCCTGGTTGGTCTATGCGGTCCATGGCTTTCCGGAGGTATAGAATTTAACTGGCCACAGCATCACCGGCCAAGCACTTTTGAAGCCGTTGACTATTCATTTGAAGAGCATGCCGATGGCAGTAAGACCATCTGGATCAATGAGCTTGAAAAAATGTCAAGAACAAAAGGGCTGGCAGGCTTTACACTGCATCCCGGAAAGGCTTACCTGGAAATTAAGGCTAAAATATACAACCGGACGAACCTTCCGCAGACCTTTCTCTGGTGGGCAAACCCTGCCTTAAGTGTAAATGATTCTTATCAGTCGATATTCCCCCCAGATGTACATGCGGTCTTTGATCATGGCAAAAGAGATGTATCAGCCTTTCCTATTGCAAAGGGAACCTATTATAAAGTTGA
>JAYWCR010000222.1:0-4370 GCA_043780395.1 Sphingobacteriales bacterium | reverse complement strand
AAAGAACGTGGCCTGAGTTTTTTTAACCTCGTCAGCCAGGAAGGCCTGATGCGAAATCTCATTATCCGCCTTGCCTCAACGGGCGAGCTGATGGTCATTGTCGTATTTGCCGCCGATGAGCCTGAGGAGATCAAAGCCCTGCTTGAATTCCTTCTGAAAGAATTTCCTTCTATAACCTCCCTGCAATATATCATCAATCTGAAGAAGAACGATACCATTTATGACCAGCAGGTAATTCTCTATCATGGAAGGGATCATATCTTTGAAAAGATGGAAGACCTGCAGTTCAAGATTTCTGCAAAATCATTTTACCAGACCAATTCAGCGCAGGCCTATCATCTTTATGCAAAGGTGCGTGAGTTTGCCGACCTGCAGGGAAATGAACTTGTCTATGATCTTTATACCGGTACCGGCACGATTGCAAATTTTATTGCCCGCAAGGCAAAGCATGTCATAGGTATGGAATATATTGAGGATGCTGTAAAAGACGCCTTTGAAAATTCAAGGATCAATGGTATTTCCAATACTGAATTCTATGCCGGTGATATAAAAGACCTGCTTTCACCTGATTTTGCGCGCAGACATGGCAGGCCTGATGTGATCATCACCGATCCGCCCCGGGCTGGCATGCACCCTGATGTAGTGAATGCACTGAAAGCACTCGGAGCTGAAAAGCTTATTTATGTAAGCTGCAATGCGGCTACCCAGGCACGCGATATGCAGATGCTTGATGCAGAATATGAAATAGTTATGATCCAGCCTGTGGACATGTTCCCCCATACCCAGCATGTAGAAAATATAGTCTATGCAAGAAGAAGAAAATAACGAAACAAAACCCAATAAGGCCATTCCCCCTCCAAGCCCTTTAAAGAGCCTTGAAAAAGACCTTCGTTATTATGAAGAATCTATAAAGGAGATCGCCGTAGAGATCGTAAAGAACAAGCTTTCCCTGTACCCTATTTTTATTGCCCACCAGCATGAGGTAAGTATCGGTGAACTGATCCTTGACAGGCATGAGCTGGGTACTGACTGGAGCATTCATGCCTCTACGATGGAAGAACTTATTGAAGCCAAACTTATTCTGGAAGAGCGCCGTGAATTTTTTCAGAAGACCTTTAAAGATCCTTCAAAGTTTATGTGTTTATTCGTAATTGTTCCAGAAGGGGCAAATTTCGCCTTTCATCCCTATCATTAATTTATTCTACCTATGTGTGCAGCGCTTCAACTGCTGAATAAAAAGCAGATCGGACAAAAACTTGACCGCATGGCCTATCAGATCCTGGAAGATATGGCCGACGACCAGGAGATCATTCTTGCGGGGATTGCAGACAGGGGCTATATCATTGCCTGCATGCTGAAAGAGATCATGGAAAAGCTGAGTACCCAGAAAATGGTACTTCTGAAGATCGTGCTTGACAAGGACGGTTCCAGTCTGGTGGCAAGTACCGATGCCAGCCTGACAGTCTGCGAGAATAAAGCAATCATTGTCGTGGATGATGTACTGAATTCCGGCAAGACCCTGACCTATGGCCTGGGTGTATTTCTGAATATTCCTGTAAAGAAGCTTCGCACTGCAGTGCTTGTAGACCGGAGCCATAAACTTTTCCCCATAGCCAGTGATTTTACGGGCCTTGAAATTTCTACCGTAGCACATGAACATGTATCGGTAATACTGGGAGAAGAAGGCAAGGAAGATTGTGTATTGCTTGAGTAAGATCTATTTCTGAAGCTCCCTGATCACCAGGGAGGCTATTTCTTCCGGCCCCTGAGAGGTATTCATTTTTATACATATGCGGGCCTGCTCATAGAAAGGGGCACGCTGCTCAAGTCTAAGGGCGATCTCTTCTTCAAGGCTGCCAACCGGCGTCAGACTCAGCAAGGGCCGGACTACCAGTTCATTTTTAAGCCTGTCTGCAAGCAGAGATGCACTGGCCTGCAGGTAGATGCTTATGCCCTGCTTGTTCATCCAGTCTATATTTCCATGAAAGCATGGACAGCCCCCACCTGTGGAGAAGACGAACGATTCAGGGTATTGATATTTCCGGAGCAGGTCTCGTTCATAGCCGCGGAATACAGTTTCACCTTTTTCTTCAAAGATAGCGCTTACCGTTTTTCCATAGTGTGCTTCAAGCAGGGTATCCTGGTCGAGAAAGGGGATCTTTAGCTCAAGGGCAAGCAGTTTGCCAACACTTGTCTTGCCTGAACCCATAAAGCCTGTTAAAAAAATTTTCATCTGCATCAGCTTATGGCAACCCTTGGATCCAGAAAACCATAGAGCACATCTACCAGAATATTAATCAATACAAAAATAACGGCAATGAACAGAATAGAGCCCATTACTACCGGAAAGTCGGACATTTCAAGAGCATCTACCGTAGCCTTTCCAAGGCCATTATAGCCAAAGATATACTCTACAAAGAATGAACCTGCCATCAAGGAGGCAAACCAGCCAGAAACGGCAGTAAGTACCGGATTGAGTGCATTTTTCAAGGCATGCTTCAAGATCACCTGGCTCTCTGACAAACCTTTAGCCCTTGCTGTACGGATATAATCCTGGGTCAGTACATCCAGCATGGAGCTGCGCGTCAGCTGTACAATAATGGCAAGAGGGCGCAGGCCCAGGGTTATAAGGGGTAGAATAAGATTCTGCAGGCTCAAAACATTACCCCTGAACGGATCATAGTTTACCAGGCTGCCTGTCATGTTCAGACCGGTATATTTATTCAGGATAAAGCCAAACAGCCAGGCAATGATAATGCCTGCAAAGAATGAAGGGGCAGAGATGCCGATGATCGAAAAGCTCAGTGCTGCTTTATCAATCCATGTATTCTGGTTCAGGGCTGCAAGAATACCAAGGGTGATGCCTATCAGGCTGGCAAAGACCATGGATCCAAAGGCAAGGATCAGGGTATTGGGAATTGTTTCGGCAAGAATCTCAGAAACCTCTCTCTTTGTCTGGTATGAGCGGCGAAGGTAGGGACGTTTCAAGCCCAGCACCTGGCTTGGAGACACATGAAAAAGGGAGACATAATGATATTTGGCCTTGCTTGCCGGAGTATCTTCATGGATACCGACAGGGGAGATATCATTGACAAAATAAAGGAACTGAAGCCCTCTGGGTTTATCAAGGCCCAGTTCCCTGCGTACCGACTCCAGCGACTGCACATCGGCCCGCTGACCCATGGTCATCTGGGCAGCATCGCCAGGTAAGATGGTGAACAGAAAGAATACGATGCAGACAATACCGGCCAGCACAGCCATGCCATAAGCCAGTTTCTGCAGAATATAGCCTCCCATTAGTTTTGCTGAAAATAGGTCTGCTTCATTTCTTTATAGGTAGGAAGAGCATCATAATGCCATTTTCCCATCACCGTTCCATTATGCAGAAGAACTACTCCGGGATTGGCCCTTACCATCATTTTCAGTGGAACTTCATCGCAATAGAAGATCTCATACATCGTATTGACCTTGCGGCAGAATTCATCTACCTCCTCTGTAGACTCGGCTGTAAGGCCAATGCTGCGCACGTTGAACTCTTCGGCATTTGTGGCCAGGTCGTTCAACTGGCGTTGAATTTCTGTATTGGTATGGTGCAGGTCATATTCTACAAAAAGCAGTTCATAACCGGGATCATTGACGATCTCGCTGGTATGATCAATGCCCTGGGCATCGGTGATCCTGAAGTCTTTAAGAGGGGCCTGATAGCCTTCCCTGATCAGTACAGGCTCTGTGGCACTCACATATTTCCAGTCTTTATTCTCATAGATACCTGAGCTCAGGTATTCCTTGTCATCGAGCTTTCTGAGCTCTCCGCTTTTCAGGTTTTTCATCGTATAGATGATCTGATACTCATCGGCAGGGGCTCCGGCCGGAACTTTCATAAGGTCAGGCAAATGGTTCCCTACTTTATATGGAAGGAAATCGATAAAAGGCAGGTGACCAACGGTGAAAAAACCAAGATAGATAAAGGCAAAACCAAGCACAGTAATCAGGCCCCATGATAAAAGCTTTCCGAAAACCGGGCTGATCATTTTCCATTGGAAACAGAGCACAAGGATCATAGCCAGCAAAAAAATATTCTTGGAAAATGACTGCCACTGGGTCATTTTTATGGCATCCCCAAAACATCCGCATTCGGTCACCTTATGGAACCATGCCGAATAGAAGGTAAGAAAGGTAAAGAACAGGATGAGCCCAAGCAGGGCCCTGGTGGTAAATTTAGGTTGCAGGCCCATTAGAATCGCTATGCCCAGTACAATTTCAAGGGCACAGACCAGAACCGACAGACCTACCGTATATGGATCCAGCCACCTTATATGGAATACTACACTATATTCCTGAAGCTTATAGGAAAAGCCCAGGGGATCATT
>JAYWCR010000221.1:0-10026 GCA_043780395.1 Sphingobacteriales bacterium | reverse complement strand
TCTGCCAGAATATTATAGTCATCTAGTTTTACCTTATAATAATCAGCGGCCGCTACTTCAGTTGCATGTGAGAAGGCTGACCTGAAACCGCTATGAGAGGCGCCGGCAGTGCCAGGGTTTAATTTCAGCGCTCCTGTTGTCGGCATGATCAGAAAATCGCCGAGGTCGCTATGGCCGGTACCACTAAAATGAGTATGGCTGAACCCCACGATCGTTTTATCATCGTACTGGTAGCCAGCACAGTATTTATAGACATCAGGGTTGTATTTGCCGTTGATCTCATAAGAAATGGTATCTGTATCAGGGCTTAACTGTACCATGCCAAAGGGAACTGTAGCACCCGGATATACATGGCCCATGCGCTGGGTACCAATGTTCGGCTTTACAAAGGGCACCAGATTCTGGGATCTTTTCTGTGCAAAACAAGAGAACGCGCACAGAAACAGAAGAGTCAGCAGGTTTTTTTTCATGCAATATCAGGGGAGTTGAAAAGTGTCAAGATATTAAAAAATTAATTCATAGCTTAGCCTAAACTTTAGGGGTGCCTTGTGCTGAGAAATACCCTTTGAACCTGATGCAGTTAGTACTGCCGAAGGGAAAAGCAGAACAGCCCCGGTTGTTTTATTTCCTAAAAGGTCATTCCTATTGTTAGCCCAACTAACCACGATGGAAATAACCTTAAATAACCAGCTCCTTACTGTAGAACCTTCCTGCACCCTGGAGCAGCTGCTTTCCACTTTTTCAGAGCTGGCACCAAAAGGAATGGCACTGGCCATTAACCAGGAAATCATTCCCAGAAGCGACTGGGCCAGGTCTGTTTTAAGACCCGGCGACTCCATCATCCTTATCAAGGCCACTCAGGGTGGCTAAATCCCAGTTGTCCCTTTTAATTCCTCCCATTTATACTTCTATTTCATGAAAAAAGAAACTACTGTTGCTGAACATACCATCAGCCAGACTCCATTTCCAGGTTCCTCAAAAATTTATGTTCAGGGTCAGCTCCATGACATTCAGGTAGCTATGCGTGAAGTAAAACTCGATGCTACCCAGCTTCATGGGCGCCATGGAGAATCAGAGCCCAATGCTCCGGTTACACTTTACGATACAAGCGGGCCTTATACAGACCCTACTATAGAAATTGATGTGAAGAAAGGCCTTCCCCGCCTACGTGAAGAGTGGATCAAGGGCCGCAATGATGTCGAGCAGCTTGAAGCTATTTCTTCTGAGTACGGAAATCTTCGTGCCAGGGATACAAAGCTTGATGCCCTTCGTTTTGCACATATCAGCAAGCCTTACCGGGCAAAGCCTGGCATGAATGTTTCACAGATGCACTATGCACGCAAAGGTATCATCACTCCTGAAATGGAATATATTGCCATCCGTGAAAATCAGCGGATCGATATTCTAAAAGAGCAGCTAAAAGATCAGTATGCGGTCATGACCCATCAGCATGCAGGTCATAGTTTTGGAGCCAATACACCTAAAGGCTATATCACTCCTGAATTTGTACGCGAAGAAATAGCCTCAGGGCGTGCTGTGTTGCCGGCAAATATTAATCACCCAGAAATTGAGCCCATGATCATCGGGCGCAATTTTCTGGTGAAGATCAACGCCAATATCGGAAATTCTGCAGTAAGCTCCAGTATTGAGGAGGAAGTAGAGAAAGCTGTCTGGGCCTGCCGCTGGGGTGCAGATACGATCATGGACCTTTCTACCGGAAAGAATATTCATGAGACCCGTGAATGGATCATCCGCAATTCACCTGTACCTATCGGAACCGTACCGATCTACCAGGCGCTTGAAAAAGTAAATGGCAAGGCTGAAGACCTGACCTGGGAAATTTTCCGTGATACCCTGATCGAGCAGGCAGAGCAGGGCGTAGATTATTTCACCATCCATGCCGGAGTTCTGCTTCGCTATGTGCCTCTGACTGCAAAGCGCATCACAGGAATTGTGTCACGCGGTGGTTCCATCATGGCTAAATGGTGCCTGGCTCATCATAAAGAGAATTTTCTCTATACCCATTTCGAAGATATCTGCGAGATCATGAAGGCTTATGACGTCAGCTTCTCATTGGGTGATGGTCTCAGGCCGGGCTGTATTGCCGATGCCAATGATGCGGCACAGTTCGGCGAATTGGAAACCCTGGGTGAGCTGACCAAGATTGCCTGGAAACACGATATTCAGACGATCATTGAAGGCCCGGGACATATTCCCATGCATATGATCAAGGAAAATATGGACAAGCAGCTGGCTCATTGTGGGGAGGCTCCTTTTTATACCCTCGGGCCGCTGACTACGGATATTGCCCCTGGTTATGACCATATTACCTCGGCCATTGGTGCGGCTATGATAGGCTGGTTCGGTACGGCCATGCTTTGTTATGTGACGCCTAAAGAACATCTGGGCCTGCCCAATAAGAAGGATGTAAAGGATGGGGTGATCACCTATAAGATTGCAGCCCATGCGGCCGATCTGGCTAAAGGCCATCCCGGTGCTCAGTACCGCGACAATGCGCTGAGCAAGGCCCGTTTTGAATTCAGATGGGACGATCAGTTTAACTTATCCCTGGATCCGGACACTGCCCGTGAATACCATGATGAGACCCTGCCGGCGGAAGGCGCCAAGATCGCCCATTTCTGTTCTATGTGCGGCCCAAACTTTTGCTCTATGAAGATCACTCATGATGTACGCGCGTATGCTGCTGAACATGGGATGGATGAAGAGCAGGTACTTGTAGCAGGGATGGCTGAAAAGTCAAAAGAATTTTTAACAGGTGGAAGTGAAATTTATCTATAGATGAAACTAGTCCTTATCTCCGATCCCAGCCCTGTGGCTCAGGAATCCTTTATCATTAATTCCCTGTTTAAAGCAGGTCTTATGCATTTCAACCTGCGTAAACCCTTGTCGAGCAGGTCTGAGGTGGAAATACTAATGGATGGAATTGAACCCCGGTACTATTCACGGATTTCCATCCATCAGTATCATGAACTCGCACCTATTTATGGGCTGAAGAGAATCCATTATACTGAGAAAGCACGCCAGGAGGCAGCCTTCCTGAAATTGCTGGAGCAGAAAGAGGAAGGGTATGTTCTAAGTACTTCTATACATCATTTATCAACCCTTGGCTCAATGGGAAATTTTGATTCTGTATTTTACGGGCCTGTATTTAACAGCCTCTCTAAACCAGGCTACAAAAGCAGGCTTGATCCTTCATTTTTCCTCGACAAAGGGGAGGTACGTACAGAGGTCATTGCCCTGGGAGGAATCAGCCCGGTAAACCTTTCAAAAGTTTGCAAAATGAACTTCGATGGGGCAGCTGTGCTTGGAACTATCTGGAATGATCCTGAATTTGCCCTGGAGAGCTTTACTCTTTTAAAAAATTCAATACCCTTGACTTCAACGATATGATTGGAAAACTTCAATATATTTCACAACAGGCTGAGAACGGAACGCATCTTACAGCGATCCAGTCGGCACTGGATGCGGGTTGTACCTGGATCCAGCTCCGTATAAAATACCAGCCCGATGAGGCTGTGCTGGTAACGGCAATAGCTGCAAAAGAACTTTGCAAGAAATACAATGCCCGGCTGATCCTGAATGATTACCCGGCTCTTGCCCTTCAGGCTGGAACAGATGGTGTACACCTTGGTCTTTCAGATATGTCCGTACCCGGAGCAAGAACCCTGCTGGGTGCTGAATATATCATTGGCGGCACGGCCAATACCTTTGAAAACATAAGACAGCGGGTTTCTGAAGGTGCTGACTATATCGGCCTGGGACCTTTCAGGTTTACTTCTACCAAGAAGATCCTCAGCCCCATTCTTGGTCTGGAAGGGTATGCTGCCATTATGGAACAGGTACGTGCTGCAGGCATCACAATACCAATTGTTGCTGTAGGAGGCATTCTTGCTGCAGATGTTCCGGCTCTTCTGGATCTGGGCTTTTATGGCATAGCCATTAGCGGAGCCATAACCTATGCAGAAAACCCGTCAGCTACGGTGAAAGAGCTGTATGGTCATTTAAACACACATAAACTAGTTGCTCATGTTTGAACTGGCCGGAAAAAAATTTACTTCACGCCTCTTTACAGGGACGGGGAAGTTCAGCTCTGCGGAACTGATGGAAGAGGCTCTTCTGGCCTCAGGTTCAGAACTGGTCACCGTTGCCTTGAAGCGGGTAGACCTTAAAAATAATGAGCAGGATGATATTCTGACGCACCTGAACCATCCCCAATTAAGCCTGCTGCCAAATACATCAGGGGTGAGAACAGCGAAGGAAGCTGTTTTTGCTGCTGAGCTTGCACGCCAGGCTTTGGAAACCAACTGGATCAAGCTTGAAATTCATCCCGATCCAAGGTACCTGATGCCGGATCCTATCGAAACGTTAAAGGCAACAGAAGAGCTTGCAAAACTGGGCTTTATCGTGCTTCCTTATATCCATGCCGATCCTGTACTCTGCAAACGCCTGGAAGACGCTGGTACGGCAGCCGTGATGCCCCTGGGGGCACCTATAGGTAGCAATAAAGGACTCAGAACCATTGACTTTCTGGAGATCATCATCAGCCAGTCAAGGGTACCAGTCATTATTGATGCCGGTATCGGATCTCCTTCAGATGCAGCAAAAGCGATGGAACTAGGCGCTGATGCAGTACTGGTTAATACTGCCATTGCTGTATCAAAGAATCCTGTACTCATGGCTGAAGCCTTTAAAATGGCCGTCATTGCCGGACGTATGGCATTTCTGGCAAAACTTGCCGTTCCTGTATCCTATGCCATGGCAAGCAGCCCGCTAACCTCCTTTTTAAATGAATAGTTTTACAGATGTCTTTGAAGCACAGAACTGGGATGAGATCCAGGAGAGCATTTTTGCCAAAACTTCAGCCGATGTAGAGCAGGCACTCTCGGCAGACAAACGCAGCCTGGAAGATTTTAAGGCCCTGATCTCGCCTGCCGCCGCTCCATACCTCGAACAGATGGCATCCATCAGCCAGGCCCTCACTTTAAAGCGCTTTGGGAAGGTGCTGCAGATGTATGTTCCGCTTTATCTTTCCAATGAATGCAATAATATCTGCACCTACTGCGGCTTCAGCTTTGATAATAAAGTTCGCCGCAAGACCCTGAATGCGGCCGAGATTATGCGCGAGGTAGCCGTTATCAAAGAAATGGGTTTTGACCATGTGCTGCTGGTCACGGGCGAGGCGAATCAAACCGTGCACGTAGATTATTTCAAGATGGTCATGGACCTGATCCGCCCGCATTTCTCTCATATCTCCATGGAAGTGCAGCCTCTGGATGTAAATGATTATGAGCAGCTGACCCCTCATGGGCTCAATAATGTGCTCATCTATCAGGAAACCTATCATAAGGAGGAATATAAAAAGCACCATCCCAAAGGAAAGAAGTCTAATTTTCAATACCGGCTGGAAGCGCCTGACAGGCTTGGGCAGGCAGGGATCCATAAAATGGGGCTTGGTATTCTGATAGGCCTTGAAGACTGGCGTACAGATTCTTTTTTTACAGCCCTTCACTTATCGTACCTTGAAAAAAACTACTGGAAAACGAAATACAGCCTTTCCTTTCCGCGTCTGCGCCCCTTTAGCGGAGGCCTGGAACCTAAGGTGAATATGAACGACCGTGAACTGGTGCAGCTGATCTGCGCTTTCAGGCTTTTTAATGAAGAAGCTGAGCTTTCGATCTCTACCCGGGAAACGCCGGTATTCAGGGATAATATCATCAAATTAGGCATTACAGCCATTAGTGCTGGCTCGAAAACAAACCCCGGAGGGTATGCCGTAGAGCCTGAATCACTCGAGCAGTTTGAGATCAGTGATGAGCGAAGCCCCCGTGAAATTGCAGAAATGATCAGAAGTCAGGGCTATGAACCCGTCTGGAAAGACTGGGATATGAGTTTAGCAAATTAAGGAATATGTTAGAGCGCTTAGAACTCAGGAGGTATAACCGGCAGCTCATCCTTCCGGAAATAGGCCCCGAAGGTCAGGAGAAATTAAAAAATGCCCGGGTGCTGATGATCGGTGCCGGTGGTCTGGGCTGCCCGGTATTGCAGTACATGGCTGCAGCGGGAGTAGGAAAGATCGGCATTCTCGATGACGACCTCGTTGACCTGAGCAACCTTCACCGGCAGATCCTTTACACAACAGCTGATATCGGCAAACCCAAATCATTGGTTGCCAAGGCAAGGCTCGATCTTCTGAATCCTCACCTTGTGGTGCATGCTTATTTCATGCGTCTGGGCGGGGAAAATGCTGAAGACCTTTTTGAAGAGTACGACCTGATCATCGATGGCTCGGATAATTTCCCTACCCGCTACCTTGTCAATGATACCTGCATAGCCCTTGATAAGGTGCTGGTTTCAGGGGCCATCTTTAAATTTGAGGGAACGGTGGCAGTATTTAATTTTGAAGGTGGCCCCAGCTACAGGGATCTTTTTCCTGAACCTCCTGCTGCCGGTGAAGTCCAGAACTGTGCCGAGATCGGCGTGATGGGCGTACTTCCTGGAATCGTAGGTGCCTATATGGCCAGTGAAGTAGTAAAGCTTATCTGCGGCTTTGGTGAAACCCTTTCAGGGAAGTTAATGACCATCAATGCCCTGGATAATTCAACAAGTATCTTTAAGATCAGGTCATCGTCTGCGGCGGGTTCAGTTTCCAGACCTAAACCCGCAGCTCCTGCACCCAGCCTCCAGGAGCTTACAAAGAAAGAACTAGAGTCGCTGTTAAACAATGACGGCGATGCACTCTTTCTGGTTGATGTGCGTGAAGAGTATGAGTTTGATGAATTTAATATAGGAGGTATCAATGTACCCCTGTCTGAAGTGCTTGAAAAGAGTGCTGACTTTCCTCTCAATAAAAAAGTCATTTTTGTATGTCAGAGTGGACTGCGCAGCAAGATGGCAGTTAAACTTCTGAGAGCTACATATAAGGGGGAAATGTATAACCTGAAAGATGGGTTCTTATAGATTTGCTGGGGTTCTGACCATTGCCGGCTCGGATAGTGGGGCAGGGGCAGGCATTCAGGCCGACCTTAAAACGATCTCTGCCCTTGGTTGCTATGCCAGTACAGCCATCACAGCTGTGACTGCCCAGAACACTCTTGGCGTTCAGGCTATTCACTGGATGCCGGCAAAAATAGTAATTGCCCAGGTGATTTCCGTGCTGGACGATCTGAAACCTGCCGTCATTAAGATCGGTATGATAGGGCAACCATCGTTAATTCAAGCCATTGTGGAAATTCTTTCTGCATATGCTTCCATTCCTGTCATTTTTGATCCGGTAATGATCGCGTCCAGTGGAAAGCATTTAATGGTGACTGAGGCTGTACAGGTAATCAAGGATTCATTAATTCCTATGGTTGCCTTGCTTACGCCAAATCTGGATGAAGCGGCCCTGCTTACAGGGTTACGTGTTACGAACCTGCAGGAAATGGAAACTGCAGCCGCCGCAATTCTGGCGCTGGGCTGTAAGGCTGTACTCATCAAAGGCGGTCATTTAAACGGTACTGAACTTTTTGATGTATATATGGATGCTGCAGGCGGTCATGAGGTTATTCATTCCACCCGAATTGTTTCTTCAAATACCCATGGTACCGGCTGCACGCTTTCTGCAGCTATTGCAGCTTACCTTTCCCTGGGTTATACGATGCTGCATGCTATTACCTGTGCAAAGCACTATGTGCATCAGGCTATTGTACATGGGGCTGAGGTGCAAACAGGATCAGGGCAGGGCCCGCTGAATCATTTTTTTGATACGCAGAAAATGATGATAGTATCATTATAAGCACATAAGTGTTTTTTTTTGCTAAATTGTGCAACTTATGTTCATGTTCAGTGTCAAAATATGTCAATTTTATTTTTTAGAGACTGAAGCCTAATATAATGAAGGGGAAACCTATTCCTTTAAGGGCAGTGGCTTTAGACTGCAATGAGTATTTACCCCCCTGTGAGTTTCCTAATGGGAGTATTTTCCTTTTTGCTTCTCTAGAAAGCAAGGATATTTCACCCTACCAGTACTGGGGGCGTCTTAAACTATTGAATGGACAGCTTAAATATGTTCGCTTATGGGCATTTTCAGCCTTAAAACATATAACCTATTACAAGGGATATGCCCTGGACAGGCTGGAAGCACTTCATATGGTCTATTCCCCACCGACACGTCTGGACATTGGTTATATTTTGCTATTCAATCATCCAAAACAGGGAGAAGCAGAAAATGGAATACCTAAGCCCCATCTGATCGGAAAGCTTTACCTGGAATCAGAAACTTTACCTCTCACAATCTGGAGGAAGGAAGGTTTGAAGGGTATTTATTTTTCAGGAACATTGCAGCCAGTAAATGCTGAACAGCCTTAATTGGTGCCAGAATAGCCCGGTGAGAGAAAGAAGCGCTTCACTAATTTGACAGTTATTTTATGCGGTTAACAGGCAGCCTATCTGAATTGCTCCGGGTAGTTAAATGATGTCTTAAACTTCGTAAAATAGAGCGGGTTGTATAATAAACCCTTGCACCTGTTTTACTTGTAATGTTATACCTTATTCTGATAAATAAAATTTTTTTATCTATTTTAATCAATCCAAGTGAGTTATAAATTGAAATTGTATGGTTTATAATTTTAATATTATCTGGTCCAAAATAATTAGAGCAGTTGATCCAGAACAAATTGTCCCTTTTATCTTTTCGCCATTCCCATTTTACATTTCTCAATACTGAATAATAACTTAAAACCATTCCTGAATCAATATCTGTTGTATCAGGATCATTTGTGGGATAAGCAGCATACCTTATGTTACCAGGGTACCAATAATTTATTTGATTACCTATAAGCAGACCCTTAAAATTTAAAGCAGCAGCTCTTTTATATATATGGTATATTGAAGCTAAAAAGATAGTATCATCATCCAATAAATAAAAATAACCATCCCTGATACAATCAAAAATTTCATTTCTTTTAGTGGTTGTATCACTGTCCAGGCAATCCAATTCATAGAGCTTTATTCTCGGATCTGTATATATAAAGTTAAACTGTACTTTTTCTCTTGATGTTGAAACAGAGATATGCCAGGTAATATCAGTTTCAACTGGAATTGTTCTATAAATTTTTTCTAAGAGATCGTAATGGTAAAGAGGGGTGACTATATGTAGCATGCCGTGTTTAATCTAGAACCTGATTAGCTTTTATCAGCTTGCAGGGATTCCCATAGGCAATTACATTGGCCGGAATATTCTTGGTAACCAGGCTGCCAGCTCCTACAATTGAATTCTCACCAATGGAAATACCATCCATTATGATTGAGCCCATACCTATAACTGATCCTTTCCCGATGGTTACATGGCCGGCAATGGTAACTCCCGGATTTATGGTCACAAAGTCATTGATCACGGTATGGTGACCTATAGAGGAGTTTCGATTAATTGAAACGAAATTTTCAATGGTTGTATGAGCAGCAATTGAAACCAAGCTATTTATAAGATTTGCATACCCCAGTTTTGACGTTCTGGAGATGGATACAGAACTATGGATGCAATTTTGAAAGTGAAAACCTTCATTTTTATAAAGCTCAAAAACCTTTTGTTTAGAAATAGTCTTGTAAACTCCTAAATATGCATCTTTTATAGAATTGATATTCAATGGTTTGGTCAGAAATTCAATATCGAAAGCATTATTCTCAAAAGGGATGAATTCAGTTAAGCTTAGATTATTAATCACCTTAATGGCAGGAAAGGAATTGCATGATTGAAGGTTATCAAGGATCATACTTAAGGTTGCTTCACTTATTCCAAGGATTTGTATTGCGTTTGTTGGCATAACCTGATTTTCTAAAAGTTTTGGAATCCATTGTAGTATGTCCCATTTCAACCATAATCCGTTGGATTCTACTTAACAGCTCTTGATTCGTCGTTTTGATTTTGGCCTTAGAATAAAAATTATCTTCAAGGCCTACTCTTATTCCATCTGCTTCCAGTAAGCCAATGATATTGGCCTTAAGCTGATGATCTCCGATTCCACCAAA
>JAYWCR010000220.1:0-7613 GCA_043780395.1 Sphingobacteriales bacterium | reverse complement strand
GTACTGAAATGAAAGTCGCAGTAGTTACATGCCTTCTTGCAATAGGGGATATGAAGATAAATACCTGCCATGGTCAAATTTACGACTCATTTACCTGTGTACCGAAAAAAAACAATTCAGTACCTTTAAAAAAAATATTTAATGAAATACTTCGTAAAAGGAATTGTAACCTGTATTGCAATAGGTATGATGGTTCACCAGGCAGGTGCTCAGATACTGAGGCCTGTAAAATGGACCTTTTCTTCTCAAAAGATCAACGCTTCAGAGTCCTATGTGCTGCTTACTGCAACCATTGATAAAGGCTGGCATATTTATGCCCTGAGTGCACCCGGTTCTGATGGCCCTATTCCTACTTCTTTTAAGTTCAGCCCTTCGGCTGGCTATACGGCTACAGGGAAAATACAGGAAATGAAAAAGCCTGTAGTTGAGTTTGACAAGACCTTCAGGAAGAATATCGGTTTTTATGCCGGTACAGTACAGTTCCGACAGAAAATAAAAGTAAAGAGCGGATCTACCCCTGTGAAAGGCAGTCTGGAGTTTGAAGTCTGCAATAACAGCCAGTGCCTTCCTCCGGAAACTGTTGAATTCTCGGTTGCGGTTAACTAATAGTCAGGTATGCGGTATTTTCTTATTTTCTTTTTGCTCTCCATTGCCTGGCTATGCCCTGCACAGAACTTTCAACCGGATGCAAATCAGGCTGTCCAGCATCTATCTCTAAATGGAAAAAGGGCTGCAAATGACTCGCTGAGCATGCTTCGGCGGGTGAAAAGAAAACACCGCGATTCCATGCTGCGTATGCATCAGCGTGATTCGTTGCGCGCAGGCTTCTTTATTCATTTTAAGGGGAGTCTGGTTTCTATTCAGACAGTAAGAGGAGAAGAACTTGCCGATTCATTAAGCCACCCTTTGCGGGTGGCCAAAGAAAAGAAACGAAAAAAAGACAGAGCCGATTCTCTGCTTGTAGCTGATTCGGCAGGCACCAGTGTCAGGTTAAACAGCAAATCTGGTCAACCGGCCGGGAAGGGCAGCAGTTCTGCGCGCATCAGAGACAGTCTGGGGCTTTCGAGCCTTAGGTACTACCTTACGCCCATTTCTGCGAAAGATTCAGTTGTGGCCGCAACAGAACGGCTTTTAACCTATTACCGTAGGCATAATCACTTTGATTCCATCCCGGAAAGGATTACTGCAGCAACCCTGGCTTCCTTAAACAGTAATGCCGATATAGATGTACACAGGCCCCTTGCCAGAAGAGGGAGTGCCCGTCGTTTTCGGGAAAGCTGGATCATTTCAATTCTCTTGCTGGTACTGGTGATTCTGGCAATGATCAAAGTACGTTTCCCTAAAGATATGCACGACATATTTCAGGGCCTTTTCAATGACCGGATGATCCGCGAAATAAACCTGGTGAATTCACCAGCTTTCATATTTATGTTTCTGGGCTTTTGCCTGACGGCTGCGCTTGTGATCTATGAATACCTAAATTTTTTACATCTGAATGAAACCTATGAAGGCATTAACCTTTATCTGGTACTTCTGGCCAGCATGCTTGGGTTCTTTATCTTTAAACTCATCAGTTACCAGCTTTCAGCGGTGATCTTTAAAATTGAACGCATGGTGCATCCGTTTGTATCATTCTTGTATATAACAATTGCTAATTTTACCCTTGCCTGCATACCCTTTTTATGCATATTTTGTTTTTACAATGCATCCCTGCTTCCTTATCTGGTAAGATGGATCCCATTTCTGTTTCTGACCTTTCTCTTATTCTTATATGTGAGAAGCATGGTCTTCTTCATTACTAACTTTGAGTTTCCTAAGTTCTATTTATTTCTCTATTTTTGCACATTGGAGATATGCCCGTTAATCATAGTATTCAAGCTGATTAAGGGATAATTAAAAAAGTTTCGCAATTAATTCAGGAGAGTGCACATGATTGAAAGTAAGCTGAAGGTTAAAAGTGTTTTGATTACCCAACCCAAGCCTGAAAATGATAAGAACCCCTACACTGAACTTGCTAAAAAATTCAACCTCAAAATTGATTTCCGCTCTTTCATACATGTAGAAGGTGTTCCGGCAAAGGAATTCAGGAAAGACAAGGTGAATTTACCCGATTATACAGCGGTAATTTTCACCAGCAGAAATGCGGTAGATAACTTTTTCAGAATGGCTGAGGAAATGAGGTATGAGGTACCGACTGACCTTAAGTATTTCTGCATCTCAGAGTCAACTGCCGTCTATCTCCAGAAATATATCCAGTACAGGAAGCGAAAGATTTTCTTTGGAAAACAAACTTCTGCGGAACTGCTGGAACTGCTTAAAAAACATGTAGCAGAGAAATTTATTTTCCCCTGTTCAGATATGCATAAAGAAGACCTCCCTACCAAAATGCGCGATCAGGGCTATACGGTCACAGAAGCTATCATGTACCATACCGTTGTCAGTGATATTTCAGACCTGGCCAGTGTGAACTATGATGTAATTGCTTTTTTCAGCCCTTCAGGCATTAAATCACTCTACATTAATTTCCCTGATTTCAAGCAGAACAATACCAGAATTGCTGCTTTTGGGAATACAACCATGGAAGCTGTTAAAAATGCCGGACTGCAACTCGACATACAGGCCCCGACCCCTCAGTCGCCTTCTATGATGATGGCCATCGAAGAATATGTGAAAAATGCAAACAAATAATCCATTCACCGATTATTCCTCTTTATTCGTCTAACTTGTAGCGTAAATAGAATACTAACCAATTACATTGGTCGTTATTTGAGAGTTAAATCCTGACAGGATACATGTGCAGACGAGCGATTTACTGACAATATTATAAAAATGAAATAAGTGAATCTTTTTGATCAGGTTCACAGTATAACTAACAATCAGGTTCGATTTTGTCTTATTGGCAATATTTACATTACTCATTATGAAGAAAACAAGTTTACTTACCGGCTTTTCTGCCCTTGTAATTCTAAGCAGTTGCGGATTGAATAAAGGCCCTGGTGGTGAGTTGACTGGAGTAAACGGGCGGCATAAATTTAAAGATAATGTTCCCTATGGCATGGTCTATATTCCGGGAGGCACCTTTATCATGGGTGCTACTGACGAGGATATCACCAGCTCACAGCTTAATCAGAGCAAGCAGGTCACTGTAAGTCCTTTTTATATGGACGAAACTGAAATTTCCAATAATCAATACCGGCAGTTTGTTTATTATGTCAGAGATTCCATTGCAGCCAAACAGCTTGGCGGAGAATACCTGGTAAAGGGTTCCGACGGCAATGAATACATTAACCCAAAGAAAAAGATAGACTGGGGCAATGGAAAGAAAAAAGGAAAGGCCTCGAATGCAGATGCCCTGAAGGGGATGTTCTATGACGGGGATGATCAGATCTTTGGCAAAAAGGAGCTGAATGTTTCCAAACTGAACTATAATTATTCCTGGTTTGACTGGCGTGCTGCTGCCGGTTCAAATGGAAAGGCCAAACGTTCATCCTTTATCCATAAAGATCAGGTTAGTATTTACCCTGATACACTGGTATGGATAAAAGACTTTTCCTACTCTCAGAATGAGCCTATGGTGAAAAGTTATTTTTCTCATCCTGCATATGATAATTATCCGGTGGTGGGTGTGACCTGGAGGCAGGCGCGCGCTTTTTGCGACTGGAGAACAAAATCTTATGAAGATTTCCGCGCACGTCAGCGCAAACCCGGAAGAGGTCTTGTATCCCTGCCTTCTGACCCACAGTTTGAATGGGCCGCAAGGGGTGGTCGTGTAGGCGCAGAATATCCATGGGGTGGCCCTTATATCCGTAATGCAAAAGGTTGCCTGCTGGCAAATTTCAAACCAGGGCGTGGCGATTATGCCTCTGATGGCGGAGCATATACAGTAAATGTTAAATCCTATTTTCCGAATGATTTTGGCCTTTATAATATGTCGGGAAATGTGGCAGAATG
The DNA here is from genome assembly GCA_043780395.1 of Sphingobacteriales bacterium. Classification (GTDB taxonomy): domain Bacteria; phylum Bacteroidota; class Bacteroidia; order Sphingobacteriales; family Sphingobacteriaceae; genus JANLVJ01. The sequence continues at coordinate 3,662 of JAYWCR010000220.1, read as the reverse complement.
GACGATCTCTGCATGGACAAATGTGTTCAATAATTTCACTTCTGACCTGAATCCAACTTATAGTTATGATGCCAAACCTTCAGATCCACCGGCGATGAAGCGAAAGATCGTGCGCGGCGGATCGTGGAAAGATATTGGTTATTACCTGCAGACAAGTACACGTACATATGAGTACCAGGACAGTGCCAAATCATATATCGGCTTCCGTTGTGTGATCGAAACCCTGGGTGCAGGATTACAGAGTAAGACCAGCCCACATGGCAAACACAGGTAAGCTGTATGCTGCCTCCTCTTTAAAGAACAAATAAAAATAGCATCAATAGCTGATTTATGAAAAAGAAAAAATTTAAACTAGGTCTCAATACCTTTTATTCACTTGGTGCTGCCGTAGTAATTGCAGGAGTTGGATGTAAATTACTCCACCTTCCAGGATCTTTCGGCTTCATTGCCGCCGGACTTGCTGCTGAGGTAGTTGTGTTTATGGTGATTGCTTTTTCACCGGTAGATACAGAACCAGACTGGAGCCGGGTATATCCTGAACTTGAAGATGATTTCGATGGCCCCAGGCTGAGCCCTGTAAAGAACAAATTAGTGGGTGATAATACTTCACAGCAACTTGATAAACTTTTCCAGGATGCCAAGATCGGTCCTGATCTGATTCAGAGCCTTGGCACCGGACTCCGTAGTTTTGGTGAAAAGGTAGCTGCGATCTCTACAGTACACGATGCTGCAGCTTCCACCACCGACTTTTCCCAGAAAATTAAAGCTGCCTCTCTCCAGGTAGGTACCTTAAGTGATGCTTTTGCAAAGTCTACAGCTTCACTGGTTGAAGTGGCAAACTCCGGATCAGATTCAAAGGCATACCATACACAGGTCTCCGCCCTTGCAAAAAATTTATCGTCACTGAATGCCGTGTACGAGATAGAACTTCGTGATTCAAACGAACATTTGAAATCAATGAGCAAATTCTACGCAAATATTAATGAGACGATGAAAAATTTCAATGATTCAGTAAGTGATACCAAATCCTTTAAAGAAGAAATTGGTAAACTATCTAAAAATCTTTCCAGCCTGAATGCGGTATACGGAAATATGCTTACGGCCATGAATTCTGGCAAAGCATAATATCTACTAAATAAAATAGAAAAATAAAATGGCCGGAGGAAAAGAAACGCCAAGGCAGAAGATGATAAATCTGATGTACCTGGTGCTTACCGCAATGTTAGCCCTGAATGTCAGCGATTCTGTTCTGAATGCATTCAAACTCGTCAGAGACGGTCTTGAGCAGACAAATCATAATTTTTCAGATAAGAACGAACAGGTTTATAAATTATTTGACCAGCAGCTTAAAGCCCGCCCTGAGAAGGTAAGACCGTTTTTTGAGAAGGCTCAGAAGGCCAGAAAGATCTCTGATGATCTGAAGTCCTATATGGAAACACTCAAGGTCGAGTTAATCAAGCGTGGTGATGGACTGGACCCGAAAACAGGTGACATTAACCGCCGTGATGACCAGGATGTTTCCACTCATTATATGATGGGAACAAATGATAACGGAAAAGCAAAAGAACTGAAAGCCAGAATTCTGGAGGCCAGAGCAGCATTTATTGACCTTATTGTGCAGGCAAAGACGAAGGCTGCCATGGAAGCTGAACTTAGTTTGAATGCGAAAGATCCCGGAAAAGTAGATCCGGAAGCCGGAATTCCCCAGACCTGGGAGATGCAGAACTTTGAAGGTGTACCTCTTACTGCTGCTGTTACGCTGATCTCCAAGATGCAGGCCGATGTAGAGAATGCGGAAGCTGATGTGGTTGATCATCTCTACTCTCAGATCGATTCAGATGTAACCATTGCCGTAAATTCATTTAAAGCAGTAGCCGTAGCACCTACCAGTTATCTGATCCAGGGGCAACCATATAAAGCACAAGTATTTCTGACTGCTTTTGATTCTAACCAGAACCCTGATATCAAGGTAAATGGCTCAAGGTTACAGGTGAAGAACGGTATGGGTGACTATTCAGTAAGTACAGGCAAAACAGGTATTTTCACCTGGATTGGCACGGTGAGGGTAGTAAGTAAAGACGGGAAGTTTAAAGAATACAAGACTGATCCGCAAACTTACCAGGTATCTGCTCCTTCAGCTGTTGTGAGTGCTGATAAGATGAATGTATTGTATATTGGAGTACCCAATCCAATCTCAGTTTCTGCACCAGGTATTCCTCTTGAAAAGGTGAGGGCTTCTATTGGATCGGGCTCACTAAGTGGTAGTAATGGACATTTTATAGCTAAAGTAAACTCTGTAGGTTCTACAAGCATCACAGTAAGCGGGGAGGTCGGTGGAAAGATGGCGAGTCTTGGCTCTACAGTGTACAGGATAAAAAGAATTCCTGATCCGATCGCTAAGTTTGGTGGCATCGGCAGTGGCCATCTGAGTGCAGGAGCTGTAAAGGCGCAGGCAGGAATTGCTGCTGTGCTTGAAAACTTTGATTTTGATGCAAGGTTTGAAGTAGAGAAATTTACCATGTCAGTAAATAAAGCCAGGCAACTAGATCTGTTCACAGAAACAGCAACAAGCGGATACCTGACACCCGGGATGAAAAATGCTTTAAAGGGAGTATCACCCCGTGACCGTGTATCCATTGATGATATCTTTGTCAAGGGACCTGATGGGGCGAGCCGCAAGCTTACCAATGGTATTACGATCAGTGTTCAATAATAATTAAATAAAGAGTAAAGCATATGAAAACCAGATTGTTAGTATTGTCTTTATGCCTTCTGCTGGCCGCTGCCATTGCAACACCGGTGAATGCCCAGAACAAGAAAAAAAAATCAGGTAAAGCTGCCCTTGCCAGAGCATCTGCGGCCAGAGCATCTGGAGCCAGAAAAAAGCAGAATGCAGGTGTCCGAAAGATTACGATGGTTGATACCTCCAAGCGTCTTGCTGCCAATGATACGGCCCGTGATGCGGTCTGGAATCTGGGGGCTGACTCTGCTGTGAACGACGGAGCATATATCACGAAAGACTTTCTCAATAATAAAGTCACTCCGTATCCCTTTTTGCGGGAGGCCGATGTCATGTACCGTAAACGGATCTGGCGCGAAATTGACGTACATGAAAAAATGAATAAGTTCTTTACTTACCCCCGGAACTCCCTGATCGATGTGCTTGTTGAAAAGATTAAAGCCGGAGAGCTTACAGCCTACAGTCCTGTACCGGTAAGTGCCAAGGATAATGGGGATGAATTTAAGAAACCTTTTAAAACCAAACTTGAATTCAATAATGCACTTGGAACCGGCAGGGAAACTATTCAGGTGGCGGATATAGTGAATCCGGGTGTGATGCATGATTCAACAGTTGAGAAATCATTTGATGGCGGCTCAGTAGTTGCCTTCAGGATTAAGGAAGACTGGATCTTTGACAAACAGAGATCTGTTTTTGAACCAAGGATACTGGGAATTGCACCTGTTGTTGTGCAGCGCAATACGAATGGCGATACCATTGGTACACGGGCAGTGTTCTGGGTCTATTATCCTGAAGCCAGAAATGTACTTGCCCATGCCCAGGTCTATAACCGCCAGAGTGATGGCACCAACCTGAGCTATGATGATGTGTTTATCAAGCGTATGTTCAGCAGTTATATTATTAAAGAGTCAAATCAGGATGA
>JAYWCR010000219.1:0-17706 GCA_043780395.1 Sphingobacteriales bacterium | reverse complement strand
TTTAACGGAGCAAGCAATACCAATGCACCGGCACCATTTAACAATACAACGGGGTCCCCGGCTCAGAATCAGCTATATTCTGCTTTATTGAACAGCCTTGGTAAAACTACGGCTATTGGCTTCAAGGTGATTTCCAACTGGGCTGCTATAGCCAATCTGGGTCATGGATCACCGGGTGCCGATTACGGACCTACTACCGGAAATAATTCTGGTGTTTATCCTGACCTTGTGGAACAGAGTTGCTGGTGGACAGATACAACCCCTGAAACCATCCAGTTCTTTGGGCTTCAGGCACAGCATATTTATGATTTCACTATTTATGGCGGTACAAAATTCTCAGGAATTAACTTTATTTCTACCTTCAAAATAGGTAGTGTAAGTGCCAGCCTCGACGCTACTACCAATACGACCCATACGGTGTCTATTAAAGGTCAGATGGCCGATTCAAGTGGACACCTTTCATTGACAGTGAGCAATAATGCAGGAGGCTTTGCTTACCTGAATGCACTGGTGCTGAATGATACCTATCAGCCTGCAGGAGTTGCTGCCGCACCGACAAATCTTGTAGCAAGCTTTGTACCTGCAGGTGTAAGTTTGAAATGGATGGATAATGCAGTAAATGAAACAGCCTATCAGGTACTGCGCAAGCGATCCGTTGATTCAACCTTCTCTATCATAAATTCAAAGCTTGCGGCTAACAGTTCTGTGTATACAGACAGTACAGCTATGGCCAGAACTATCTATAATTATGAGGTAAGAGCAGTCAACGGAGCTACCCTGTCTCCGGTATCTAATATTTCAACGGTTTCAGTAGGTGTGAAGGCTCCATTCCTGAGCTTTATTCCTTCTATTTCCCTAAAAACTGATTCAATCTTTAAACTTTCGGTGCAGGTTACAGACGATTCCTTGTCCTTGCAGCAGGTGAAGCTTACCGCAAGTGGTCTGCCGGGTTCTGCCACGTTTACTGATTTTGGTAAAGGAAAAGGATTACTTTCTTTCACTCCGCATAGTGCTGATATCGGAACTTATTCGGTGACGATCACGGCAACCGATGCAAATAATCTTGCCGCTTCCAGAACGTTTGCCATTTCGGTACAGGACAAAAATATCCTTACTACCTATATTAACTTCAATCAATCGGTACAGGATGCAGCAGGGCTCCCTTTTAATAACAGCAACAGCCCTGCATATGCTGGTTTCAGTCTGAACAGCCTGCTTGATGAATACGGAAATCCTTCGGCAGTAAAACTGAGCTTTATCAATGCATGGTCTGGTATTGTAGATCTGGGAGTTCAGACCGGCAATAATTCAGGGGTCTATCCTGATGCAGTGCTCAAAGGATTCTATTATTCAACCCTTGCCGATACGATGCGTTTACAACTGAGCGGCCTGTCAAAATTGAAAAAATACAATGTGGATGTGGTGGCAAGTTTTGCAAATCCTAACGGACCGAGCATAGCAACTTATACAATTGGAAAAACCAATATTGTGTTTGATCCGAATGGAAACAGTTCAAAACTGATCAGCTTTAAAGGAATAAGCGTTGACTCTCTTGGCAAGCTTCAGTTAAAGATCACAAAGCTGCCGTCTTCTACCTACGCCATTATCAATGCAATGGTAGTGACAAGTTATACAGAGACAGGTATTCCGCTAAGCCCTGCAGCACTTGTTGCTACAGCCTCTTCCTCTACGACTATCAGCCTGAAATGGCAGGATCGCTCGAATGAGGAAACAGGATTCTATATCCTCCGGTCAACAGCAGCAGCCGGTCCGTTTAAAGTGATTGATTCGGTGGCCACCAATGTGACTTCTTATATGAATACTGCATTGAACCCGAACTCCACCTATTATTACGAGGTGATTGCCAGGGGTACTAATGGAAATTCATCTTCAAGCAATGTAGTCTCGTCTACTACCCTGATCTTCCTGGTACGGGTTAATTTCAACCTGAATGCAGCTGATGCGGCCCCTGCTCCTTATAACAATACGAACAGCCTGCCCACAGCCAAGATTGTACTTCCTTTAAATGATGAAACAGGGAACAGTACAGGAGTGGTCATGAGTTTTGCAAAGAACTTTACTGACTACAATAACCTGGGTGCACAGACAGGAAACAATAGTGGTGCCTTTCCGGATGTTGTACTAAAGGGTTTCTATTATTCAGTATATCCTGACAGTGCGATCATCCTCTTTTCAAACCTGAATGTCAATAACAGCTATGATCTGTCGGCCTTACCTTCCTATACAAACTATTCAGGCTCAACAGTTTATGCAGTTGGCAAAAAATCAATTCAGGTTGATGCTTACCAGAATACCTCAAACCTTGCGGTCTTCACCAATATCGTTCCAGATGTGAACGGTCAGATCAGGCTTACTGTGAAAGGTGCAACCGGAGCTTCGTTTGTATTCATCAACGGACTTACCCTGGGTGCACATCCTTATAATGCAGCTTCCAATAATCTGTTGGCCCTGGGTAATATGTTTGAAACTGCAGGTTTTAAAACCGGCTCGAAACTCAATGCCTTTGATGTATTCCCGAATCCTTTTACTGACAAGATCACAGTGAACCTGTTTTCTAAAGTAGATGGTTTCTTTAATGTGTCTATTTACGATTATAATGGACGTCAGGTGTTTAAAGAAGAAAACCAGAAATTATATGCTGGTGCCTTTATGCACCATGTGCTTGATCTGAATACTTCTGCCCTTTCAACAGGCTTGTACATTCTGAAAGTAACTTCAAATGTGCTTCCTGATCAGAGCATGAAGATCATGAGGCATTAATTCTTAATTTTAAGATGGAAGAGGGGAGGTTGGGCATTGTTCATCCTCCCTTTTTTTTGCTGGGAATACTTATATGACTGACATCTTATTTAATTTGAAAGAAATTCTGAGTAAAAAGCGGCTTGCATGGGCTGATTATGCACGTGGCATTGCCATCATACTCGTTGTCAACAAACATTTACTTATGGGCCTTGAAGGGGCTCATATTGCTCTGAATAAATGGGTGGTAGAAATGAACGATGTGTTCTTTAATTTCCGCATGCCTATGTTCTTTATACTTTCGGGAATTTTTATAGGCCGGAGCTTAGTAAAAAAATCACCCTGGGCCATAATTGGAAACCGGCTTAATACCATTATGTATCCATACCTGATCTGGTCTTTTATACAGATAAGCCTGCAAATAACACTCCGCAGTTATACCAATGCAAAGAAATCGGTTGCAGATTACCTGTATATTCTTTACCGCCCACATATGATTGAGCAGTTCTGGTATCTATATGCCCTTTTCCTGGTGACCTCTATCTTTGTACTCGTCAAGTATTACCTGAAACCGCCGCAGTGGCTTAACCTTGCCACCGGGATTCTTTTATATTATTTGGGTTCTTATCTCAAACCTGATGTTTCACAGTTTCAGACAGATGACGGGCTTTTACATGATATCCTTTATTTTTATGTTTTTTTCGTCCTTGGCGATATAATTTCCGCCTTTGTGCTGGATACCCGAAATTTCATCAAAATCGCCAATCTCAGAAATTTACTTCTTTTGCTTGGTCCTTTCATTTTTAGCCAGCTATACTGGGTATACCACCGCAATCCTTTCATTTTACTTTTCGGCTGTATTGTGCTTGCCGGGTGTACGTTCCTGTACATTTGTTCGTTTCTGCTCGATAGATTTGGAATACTTGCCTGGCTCAGGGTCATAGGGAACTATTCTCTTTATATCTATGTCATGCACATCCTTGTCATTTCGGCTACAAGGATTCTGTTAATGAAGGTTTTTCACCAGAGTAATTTCTATGTGCTGATGATAATTGGAGAAATAACCGGAGTGCTTGTGCCCATAATACTTTATAACTTGACTATGCGTGCAGGCATGTGGTACCTGTACAGTTTTAGCCGGCCCACCCTGCAGCCCAAGCCTGAAACAAGGCTGGTGAATACTGTCCTGTGACCTGTTATAGATTTGTATTTTCTGTCAGCACATTGTTTAAAAGCGCCCCCCTGAACTTTGTGCCTAGAGAACTAAGAAAGGCTGTAGATTCTCCATCGCTATGAGTGATCACTGAGTTTGCAGAAAAGACTGCGATGACTGAATCTGCATAGTCGGCAAGTTCCTTGCTGTCAGAATATTTATTGAGTGAGGGCCCTTCCATGAATACATAATCATACCCCGATGTCAGATGCCTGAGGTCGGCAAGCAGCCCGTCTTTCGGGAATATATCAGAAGGTGAATACAATCCTGACTGGCATCCTATGATATCAAGGTTTGCAGTGCTGGTCTTATGTATAGCTTCATTGAAAGTGTACTGGTCAACCTGAACATTCTTTGCCAGTCCTTCAAGTTTAGGCGAGGCATCAAAGTACCTGGTTAAAGAATTATTGGTAAAGTTAGTATCCAGAATCAGGATGCGCTTTCTTGATAATGCAAATAAGGTACTCAGGGCAATGATCATCGTAGATTTTCCTTCTCCTGGCTTTGTACTGGTAAAAAGGAAGATTTTATCACCTGCCTTTTCAATGGAATACCTGGCCTTTTTAAGCAGGTCACGGAATTCCGTCACATCCTTGCTCAACGTTTCCTGGTTATTCAGAATGGCCTGGAGACCTGAGTTCTTAAGGTTCAGCCGGTTCGTTATTCCAATCAGGGGTAGATTCACATATTGCTGGAAAATATAGGGTGTTTTAAGTGAATTGTCCAGTACTTCGATGACAATAAGCACCAGAATGGTAAAAAGAAAAGATGAGAGCATGGTCAGGGCTACAATAAGGATCTTCTTGGAAGGCTCAGGCCTTACGGCTGGCTGCCCGAAAAGGGTCTGGCGGATTTTGTCGGTGGCCGATGCAGAACTGACATCCAGTGACTGGTTATACTTTTCCTGAGCCGATGAGTATTCCTGCTGGGCAAGATCTACATCTTTCTGAAGAGCGGCAAGGGTAGCTTCCTTGGATGCATAGGAGCCATAGGTCACCTTAAGTACACGCAGCTTGTTCTGAAAATCAGAAATAGCCTGATCCAGGCTTTGTATCTTAACCTGCAGACTGCTTTTCCTGTCTTCGAGGTCTTCTTTAAGCGTGCGGGTAGATGTGGCAGAAGTAGCCTCTTCTTTATCATCAGCTACCGAGTTATCATTGCTTTCCAGTTCTGCAAGCTGGTTTCTCAGCAGGTTCAACTGTTTTTTAAGTTTATCATCAGTGCTGTTAGTTTTTATTTTCTCCTTCAGACTGTTGATGTTTTCCTGGAGGCTGATGATCCGCTGATTTGACCTTGATACATTTACCTGCGGTCCATTCTGGTTATGTAAGGCTGCAAGCCTGCTTTTTACGCTTTTTAACTCTAGTTTTGCCGAATAGGAGTTGTTCTCAGCATCTGAAAGGGAAGACTCGTAATCTTTCATGAGATCGTTCTTGCTCTTGCTTTCATTGTCAATATTCAAAATTCCCTGGGAAGATTTAAATCCTTTTAAAAGGTTTGATTTTTTATCAAATTCCTGTTTTTTCTGCTCAGCCAGAGTTTTAAAGGTCTGGATAGATTCATCAAATCGTTCAAGGCGCTGAAGGCTGTTGAATTTTAAAAAGACAGTGCATAGTGTATTGACCATGGCAGCTGAAAGCTCAGGGTTCTCGGTTCTTGCAGTGACATAAATATAGTCAGTGTTTTCCACCCTTGCTGCAAAGACCTGGCTTTTAAGCAATGCCTCATAATCATATGAATAAAGACGCAATAACTCAAGAAGCAGCCGTTCTTTTGGGTTATACGAGCTTAGAACCTGCGATGAATCCAGGTGATTTTTAAGTATTTTCTCATACCCTGCCTTATCACTCAATACGGTCTGGTACACTTTCGATGCCATATTCTTTTCATCTGGCTTCCGGTAGGGCAGGGGTGAATTCAAGTCATGGAGCACCAGCGAATAGGCCATCAGGCTGGCTACCTTCAAAGAAGTAATATTCTGGATCACATTGTTGAATTTTACTTCAGCCTCCTGCACACTGCTTGATTTATCTTCGGTGACCTTTACCTGATCACTTACTGTAAAGCCTGTGGCCAGCTGTGCCGTAGAAAGGTATTCACGCTGATAGTCCCTGGTAAAATAAAGGACGGCAATCAGGGCGATCAGTGGAACGATCACCAGAATCCACAGGCGCCTGACCAGGATCTTTAAAAAGTAGTTAATGTTCATTCTTGTGTTTCGTTTAACAGGTATCTGACTCTAAGATAGGATGAAACAGGCTCACCGGATTGTATTTCATCCCGGTTTGTTTAAGGTCATTTTTTTGTAATAGGTAGTTAAAAGCTCAAGCCCCCTGTCCAGAATACCCCTGAATGTAAAGGCCAGCGATTTTTTCAGGAACAGACTTCCCAGTGCAATCCCTGTGATAAAAGTCAACAGGGAACTCAGGGCTACGTAATTGATGCTATGAAACCAGTAGATTGCAGCCAGGTCACCCAGCACATTTATAACGAGCATGAAAAAGACTTTCAGGAAGTTTAATGCAGGTTTGTTTACAATATCCAGGCTGATGCCCAGAAAACGATCGAGGGGCATAAGTAAAGAATAGAGCATAAAGATCCTTAGCGTTGATCCTGTTCCTGCATACTGGAGGCCTCCAAGCACACGCATAATAATATCAGAAAAAATAAATGTGCCTGCAATGACCGGGAACAGGATCAGACTGATGCCGCCTGTATATTTTTCAAAGATTTCTACCACTTTAGGATCCTCTTTTTTATTTACGTACCCTGCCATCTGTGGTATGGCCGTAGCCGCAAAACTGCGCAGAGGGATCTCGATTACCTCCATCATTTTTTGTGGGGCTGTATACAGGGCTACAAATCCAGGCCCCATAAAGGCCTGGATCAGAAAGGTGTCAGAGCTTCTGAGCAGATTTGCCCCGATAGAGGTACCCATGCTGTATTTTCCAAAGTGGAAAAGGCTTGCAACCGACTTTCTGTCGGTATGGAACAGGTCACCAATTCTGCACCATCCCGAAAAAAGGGAAAAAAGCCCGGGGATCAGGTTTGCTGCAATAAAAGCGAGAAGGATCTGATTCAGGCTATGGCTATGCCTGAAGAACTGGTAGCCTAGCAATGCCACATATACTGACTGGTTAATCAGTCTTAAATACAGGATCCTGTTAAACTGGAAATCAACCTGCAGCAACCAGAGTGAATAATTATAAGGAAGTGAACTGAGCAGGGCAAGCGATCCATACCTGATAAAAAGCAGCCAGCCTCCATCGCTGACTGGTAGTCCCAGAAGCAGAAGGCCTGTGAGCCCATAGACGATGGTGATAACCAAAGAAATAAACCAGCCCCCTCCATTGATTTTTACAATTGTATGCTGACTGGCACCGGAAAGGAATTTTACCAGTGAGGTTTGTATCATCCCATTGCGTAGCATCTCAAAAAAAGTATACGCTGTAATAAAAATTATCCAGTGACCAAACGTAGTTCTATCAGCAATTCTGGCTATGATCCCAAAGGAAACAAAGCCGAAAATTCCTGTGATTAACTGACCTGTCAATGAAAGGAAATGCCTGTTTTTAAACAAGGAAGAAATTATTAGCAGATTAACTTTCGCAATATGAACGAATTAATTAAAAACTGATAAATCAGTAATGAAAATGATGTACTTAAGTTAAAATCTTTCTTTTAAAGAAGTTTAAATATTCTAATGTAAAAATATCATAGTATAATTTTAAAAAACTTCCAATTTTCCTGAGCTTTAAAGCACGACATGTATCAGAAATGTTAACCAAAGGCTAGTATTGAATGTATTGCTGCCTATTTGACCACAAGTAAATCTTATTTATGAATCAAATTCTAACTCCTATGACCCTAAAAAAACAAGTTACTTTTTTAAGCTTGCTGCTTTTAAGCCTGTTGTTTTTAAGCTATCGGGGCTCTGCCCAGCAAAACACAAGATCGTTCGATGGCACCGACCAATATGTAAAGAATTACCTTGAACATCTGCCCGATGATTACAATGCAAATGATCCTACAAGGTATCCTGTGATCATTGCTCTCCATGGATTTGGAGAAGGGGGCGACAATTCTCCCGGAAGTACAAATAACCTGCTTCGTACAGGCTTGCCTGCGATCATCAATGCCGGAAATTTTCCTTCTTCATTCAATGTAAATGGAAAGGTGTATAAATTTATAGTCATCTCTCCCCAGCTAAATCAACAGAATCTTCTCTGGTATACTCCCCAGGTAGCTTATGTGATGAACCAGATCAAAAGTATTTACAAAAACAAAGCAGATTTTCAGCGGATCTATCTTACAGGATACAGCGGGGGTGGAGCAGGTGTCTATACCTACCCTGCATCAAGCCCTGATAATGGAAACCAGCTGGCTGCTGCCGTAGTCTGCACTGGTGCCTCCTGGTACTATGGAAATCAGGCCGTGGAGAATATTGTCAGCTCCAGCCTTCCTATCTGGGCATTTCACAATGATGGCGATCCTGTCGTTAATCTGAGTTCTGACCAGAGCTGGTTTAATGCTCTCAACTCTTCAGGAATGAACCCCACCATGAAATTAACTATATACCCCGGTGTGAATCAGCATGACTGCTGGTCACGCACTTACGATCCAAGTGGTTCTAATCCCAATAATATTTATGCCTGGATGCTTCAATATTCAAGGCCCAATATCTCCAATCCAGGAGGTGGCCCCCCTGATCCGCAAGCCTCCATACCTGCATCCAATGCCGGTGGAAATCAGACCCTTACATTACCCGAGAATAGTGTGACTCTTGATGGTTCAGGATCTACTGATAACGGCGGGCATTTGAGAGGTTTTCAATGGGCAAAAGTATCAGGTCCCGGAGGTGATAACCTCGATAAATTTGACCATGCGAAAGCTAAAGTGAACTTTGTAAACTCTGGTACCTATATATACAGCCTTACTGTCACCGATGACCAGGGGTATTCAAGTACTTCCCAGACAAGTGTACAGGTAAATCCCGCTCCTGTAGCTGCCTCTGTGGCCAATGCCAATGCCGGAAATAACCAGACCATCACATTTCCAACAAACTCTGTGACTTTGGATGGAAGTGCTTCCACTGATGCAGGAGGTAATCTGAGTACTTACCAATGGGTTAAAGTATCCGGACCCACTGGTGATAATATTCAGAATGCCGGTCAGGCACGCACCACTACCAGTTTTATAAACGCTGGTAATTATGTATACAGCCTGACCGTGACCGATTACCAGGGACATGCCTCCTCAGCCCAGACAAGTATTCAGGTAAATCCTGCGCCAGCGCCCCAGACCAACTCTGTAATTACAGCCAATGCAGGCCCTGGCCAGACCATTACCCTTCCTGTGTATTCAGTGACCTTAAATGGTCTTGGGTCAACAGATCAGGGAGCAACGATCAATCAATACCAGTGGGTAAAAGTTTCAGGACCTGACGGCGGTGACTATCTCTATAACGCAGGCCTTGTCCAGGCTGGTGTAAATTTTAAATCAGCCGGAACGTTTGTCTATAAACTTACAGTAACAGATGATCAGGGAAACAGCAGTAACGCCCAGACCACGATTCAAGTGAACGGCCCCGTAACAACACCCCTGCCTCCAGCTGTTGTACCCATTGCAAACGCAGGACCTGACCAGACAGTTCAGCTGCCTAACAATCTGGTGAGTCTTGATGGTTCCAGGTCATCTACGGCGGGTGTGATCGGCCTCGCTTATAACTGGACTGAAGTTTCAGGACCCACAGGGGCCGGCATTAACAGCAGTTCAGATATAAGTCCCTCCATTTCAAATCTCATAGCCGGCACTTATATTTTTTCACTGGCACTTTCCAATAGTAACGGTGACGTTTCTAATTCTACCACAAGGGTGACTGTTGTAAATTCCCCTCCGGCCCAGGCGACCCTGGCCCTTTATCCAAATCCTGCCAGTTCGCAGACCACCCTGCAGGTGAATACGCCCAGTACAGGACTTATGTATCTGCAACTTTATGATCTGAACGGAAATCTTTTAAACCAGCTGAACATTCAGAAACAGTTTGCAAATTTCAGTCAGAGTTTTGACGTCACTGGTTTAATGAGCGGAAATTACCTCCTGAAAGTAAGTGTAGGAGGCTTTACCCAGTCCGTGATGGTACAGAAGAAATAGATTTATTCTGTACATACGTATAGACAGAAGGAGAGTCGGATTTAGGTCCGGCTCTCCTTTTTTTGTGCGTAAAAAGAGAGCAAATGACTGATTTTATTAAGATTAGAAAAATATAATTTAGTCTGAATTCACTTTCTTAAGCTTGTTTAACTCTGCCTGCCTAAACCTTGTTTTATGGGCGGAAGCCTGTCTTTTTCCACTTTTCTGAACTAAAAATAATTTTTGGACAATCTGAATGAATTATAAATCACAAAATATGTGATACGTTCATATTTCGATTAAGTAACAAACATATATACACTCGCGTAGTAGAGCCCAGTCGTCCACTAAACAACGGGTAATTTTATGATTCGAAATGTATTTTTAATATGCAGACACAATTCTTCAACGTTTTTAAAATGTCTGGTTCTTGGAGTGTTGGTTTTCAGTTCTTCCCTTGCTTTTTCACAGTTTAATCCAAAATCTTTTGATGGTACAGATCAGTATGCTAAGAATTATCTCGAGCACCTGCCTGACGATTATAATGCCAGCGATCCGACGCGGTATCCAGTAATCATCAGCCTTCATGGATTTGGGGAGGGTGGTACCAATCTTTCACAACTTACAGGTACAGGTATCCCTGCATTGATCCAGAACGGTAAATTCCCTGCCTCCTTTACGGTAAGCGGAAAAGTATATAAATTCATTGTTATTGCCCCACAGTTAAATCAGGGAGGTATTTCATGGTATACTCCTCAGGTAGATTATGTGATGAAGCAGATCAAGATACTTTACAAAAATAAAGCAGACTTTCAGCGCATCTACCTGACGGGATATAGCGGGGGAGGAGCCGGCGTATATACCTATCCTGCATCATCCATAAATTCAGGAAAACAACTTGCTGCTGTCGTACCCTGTACAGGTGCAGCCTGGTACCAGAGCAGTACGGATATTTCCAATATTGTGTCAGCCGGTCTTCCTGTCTGGGCCTTTCATAACGATGGTGACCCGACTGTTCCGCTTTCATCAGATTACGGCTGGTATTCTGCCTTAAATGCTGCCGGGATTAATCCAGCTGCAAAGCTTACTATTTACCCTAACCAGAATTCACATGATTGCTGGACCAGAACATATGATACAAGCCCAACCAATCCTAACAATATCTATACCTGGATGCTTGGATATTCAAGGCCTAATATACTCAATCCTGGAAGCCCTGCACCTTCAGTAGCAACCTCCAGGGCAGGATCCAGCCAGACGATCACCCTGCCGGTAAATTCAGTGATCCTTGACGGAACAGGTTCGACAGATGCCGGAAGTACCCTGACCTCTTACCTATGGACCAAGGTATCTGGTCCTGCCGGAGATAACCTGACAAATTCCAGCCTCTCAAAAGCAGGGGTAAGCTTTACCAATGCAGGAACTTATGTATATAGCCTTACAGTAAAAGATCTTCAGGGAAATTCAAATACTTCCCAGACAAGTATACAGGTGAATGCCCTCCTGGCCGGCCCTTCTGTGGCTACAGCAAGAACGGGTGCAAACCAGACCATTACCATTCCTGCAACGGCAACTCTTGACGCAAGCAGTTCAACAGATGCCGGCAGCACGCTTACAACGTATGCATGGACAAAGGTTTCAGGCCCTTCAGGCGATGTGCTTACCAATGCAGGGTTGGTAAAAGCCTCTGTGTCATTTACTGTGGCAGGTACTTATGTATATAGTCTTACAGTAACCGATCTTCAGGGGCATTCAGCTACTGCCCAGACAAGTATCCTTGTAAATGTATTTACCGTTCCTCTTTCCGTACCAACCGCAAATGCAGGCCCCAACCAGACTATTACCCTGCCTACCTTTGCAGTGACCCTTGCCGGATATTATTCAAAAGACCTGGGCAGTACGATCAGTTCATACCTATGGGCAAAAGTATCTGGCCCTGCAGGTGACAAACTTTATAATACAACAACAAATCAGGCAGGCGTTAATTTTACGACTGCAGGAACATACGTATACAGCCTGACCATTACAGATTTGCTTGGTCAGAGCAATACAGCCCAGACAACAGTCGTAGTAAATCCGCTGGTTGCCGCTGTTCCGCCAGTCATCATTCCTGTAGCGAATGCAGGAACTCCCCAATCGGTACAGCTTCCTGTAAGTACGGTATCTTTAAATGGTTCACAATCTATGGTAACCGGTGTGATCGGAGCCGTGTATAGCTGGTCAGAAATATCCGGCCCGTCTACTGTGAATTTAAACAGCAGTACAGATATAAACCCAACCGTTAGTAATCTGGTTGCAGGAACCTATGTCTTCAACCTTAAAATTATGAATAGTGCCGGCAACAGCAGTTTTTCAACCGTAACCATCACTGTAACCAGCTCCATTGCGGCTCAGAGCAGCGCCAGCATTTTTCCCAATCCGGTGAAGAGTACGGCAACATTTAGCTTCAGTTCTCCTTTGACAGGCGTCTTTAATACAGAACTCTTTGACCAGAACGGAAACAGCATGTATAAAGTGCAGCTTCAGAAACCGGCTTTGGTTTTTTCGCAATTGTTCGACATGTCATCTGTTCCATCGGGTATGTATATCCTGAAGATCACCATGGGTTCTTACACAACTTCATTGAACCTGATCAAACAATAGCCATTGCTTGAAAAGTAAATTTACGAAGGGGGAGATGGTCATGCACTATTCTCCCCTTTTTTTGTGGAAAACTATTAATTAAACAAATATATTATGGGTACTCTTTATGTGGTAATGCAGTGCAGTAACTATCGGTTTGTTCATAAAATATTCCTGCCGATTGAATTGTATGACTCACCGATTGTTATATCCAAGCTATCGAAATTCTGAAGCCATCATTTCTAAATCTGATATCATTGTATGTAGATAAAATCAGAGACCCTTTGAAGGATCCAGGAGAGCAATAAACTTCATGGTCTATATATCTCTGTACACCTTTTTGAACTCACTTAATTGATAGCTCAGGCATGAGTTTTATAGGAAAAATTTTGATTATTGATGACAGTAAACCTATCAGGAGGCTTCTTGAGTTCATTTTAACAAGAGAAAACTATGAAGTGATCAGTGCACAGGATGGATTCGAAGCAATATACTGGTTATCGGAAGGTAATCGCCCTGACCTGATTATTTCAGATATTGAGATGCCAAATTTTACGGGTGAGCAGGTGATCTCAAACCTGAACAACAGCGGCATATTTAGTGATCTTCCGGTGATCATACTTACCGGACTGGAATCTGAAGAGTTAAAAGAGAATTTTTTATCCAGAGGGGTCGTCGGATATCTTACAAAACCATTCGATCCGGTTAACCTTGTCAATATGGTTAAGGAGGCAATGCCATCATGAGCCAGCAATCAATTTATCAGTTTAATCTCTTTTGATATGTTTTTATACATCGGCATAGAATCGTATAAATTGAGTTTTGAACTTAACAAGTCATCAGCTCATGAAGCCATATATTTTACTGAACTTGAAGAGGCAAAACGCTATATCCATAAAGTTGTGCTCGATTCATCTATGATGCCTGAGGCGATCATCTGTGATGCTACATATTCAAAAACTGACCTTATAAAATTTCTTCTGCGCATAAGTTTTAGTGGAAAAGTATCTTTCATACCCTTCATATTGTTCTCCGAACAACTTTCTGACCAGGAAAAGATCATTCTTGGCAAAATGCGTGGGGTAGATGATGTATATAACCGGACGGGAATCTGCAATAATTTAATTGAACGTATAAAATTCCTCCAGTTCTTTAAGGTTCACAAACAAAGTTATCTGCCAAAAAAAGAAGAAACCGAAGAATTATATCCTGAGCTTCTGGTAGACGTTTTTTTAAAACGCTTTCTGGATATTACAGTAGCTTTATTGTTGTTGGGCGCTTTAAGCCCCGTGCTGATAATTATATGTATTTTAATCAAACTTGAATCCAGAGGGCCTGTTTTTTACAGTTCACTGAGAGCCGGCTCCAATTATAAGATCTTTAAATTTTATAAATTCAGGTCCATGAAGCAGAACGCGGAAAGTGAAATAGGAGAGCTTATGATCAATAATGAATATCAGGTTGATTCTGGTCAGAGCCCGGTATTTTTTAAAGTTCAGAATGATCCGCGAATTACCCGTTTCGGTACCTTGCTCAGGAATACCAGCCTTGATGAAATACCACAGCTTGTAAACGTACTAAAAGGAGATATGTCATTGGTAGGCAACAGACCGCTTCCCCTTTACGAAGCAGTCTCTCTTACACAAGACCAATGGGCAGCAAGATTTCTTGCTCCGGCCGGTATGACCGGTTTATGGCAGATCACTAAAAGGGGAAAAAAAGATATGTCTGTGCTTGAACGGATCAACCTTGACCTTACCTACGCAAAGAAAAATTCTCTCTTAAAGGATATATGGATCTTGTTAAAAACCCCCCGTGCTTTACTTCAGAAAGAAAATGTTTAACCAATAATGAGCTTTGAATCGGAGGTTCAACAGGAAACCAGGCATCCTGATATTATTATTTTGAGCCTTATCCGTTGGGATGGCCCTATTTCATCTACACCTTTTGCCCTTGCTAAAGAATTTTCATTGAATAGCAGGGTCTTTTATATCAATCATCCCCAGAGTATTAAAGACCTTCTCAGGAAAGGACCCCCCCCTTTAAAAAGCCTTTCTGTTTTCAGAAACAAGTATGAGCACCCCGTAAAAGGCTGTCCCTGCCTGGTATGCCTTGCTACCTGTATCACTATTCCAGTAAACTTCCTTCCTTCAGGAAAAGTATATTCCCTGGTAAGCAAGATGAATGATCGCATTGTTTTTCATCTGATCAGGCGTCTTATAAAAGAATTTCATATTAAACAATACATATTCATCAATGCATTTGATCCTTTTTACGCCCGCCGGTTTCCAAAAGATTTACCAGCACCCATAAAGAAGATCTATTATGCCCTTGATGATATCAGTGAAGTACCCTATACAGCCAGACATGGCATGGCACATGAACTTGAAATAGCCCATACCTATGACCTCGTTCTTGCCAGTTCCAGGTTGATCCGGGATCATTTCAGAAAACTCAATGCCCATACTGAACTTCTACAGAATGCGGCAGATACTTCTCTTTTTAACAGGGTTCAAACCCTCGTACTTCAACAGCCGGTAGAAATGAATGGTAAAACCCGTCTTGTGATCGGCTATACCGGCAGCCTTGATTATCGTACCGATTTTGAGCTGTTGCTGGCTGTTGCAAAGATCCATGCCGACAAAACTATCTGTCTTGTCGGACCTGTATTTACTGATGAGGTGCATACAAGCGGGCTTTCAGCATTGAAAAACGTACTTTTCTGCGGAACAAAATCCCTTGAGGAACTTCCTGCTTTTCTTCAGTATATGGACTGCATGATCATTCCATTTAAATGCAACAAGCTTACCCGCAGTATTTATCCGTTGAAGATCAATGAGTACCTGGCTGCAGGAAAGCCCGTCGTGAGCACAGGTTTTTCTCCAGATATCATTGAATTTAATGCCCTTATAGGCATTGCGAGTTCCATTGATTCATTTAACAGCCTTATTCAGGAAGCTATTGAATCTGATTCCAAGGAAAAAATAGCCCAGCGCATGAAAGTTTCTTCCCTGAACAGCTGGGAGAAACGTGTTTCTGAGTTCTGGGAAATCGTTCAGAAATTCTAGGTCTATTTCAGGGTCGAGGCAATTTTATTCCCGAAATAAAAATTCAGTGAAAAGCGTATTGTGTTTGCCAGGGGATTCTGTCGGTCCGAGACCAGGTAAGCAAGATCCAGGTTAAATACATTATACTTTACCCCAGCTCCAAGGGTGAAATACCTTCTGTTTCCCTGGTTGGGGTTCTCATAGAAATATCCGCTTCTGAGAAAAAACTGGTGATTGTAATCGTATTCAAGACCCAGGGCATAGCTTACTTGTTGTACCTGCTGTTTGAAGCCACCCGGAGCATCATAGAACGACTGGAAGATTCCTGTAGGCACTGATACGTTCGGATCTTTTCCCTGAACTATATTTCCTTTTACATCCCTTATCGGATTTGTTGGAACGAGCAGCTTGTTCAGGTCAAGGTTTACCGCAAAAGAACTCGTTTCATCAAAATGGAAGTTCGTTCCTGCACCAATCCGCAGATTGGTTGGAAGAAAGGATTTAGTTCCTGTTCCATAATCGAGCTTGGTGCCGATATTTGAAATATTTACCCCATAGGTGGTCGTAGTATTGGTACCAAAGAGCGTGACATCTTTATTGTAAAAGATAGCCACATCCGCAGCTCCGGCATTTCCCGGCCTTAAATTAGCATCCTGTGTAGACTGACCAATATTTGAGTGAATGAACCTTCCTGCCAGGGCAATGGAAAAATTATCTGTAAGCTTGCGGATGTACGAGAGGTCGAGGGCAAATTCACTGGGTGTGACCTGGCCGTAATTGTTTCCCTGCTCATCGGTATAGATGATATCTCCATAGGAAAAGTACCTGAAGGAGCCGGCAATCGTTTCATTCTGATTTAATTTCTTATATCCGCTTACATATGCCAGATTTATGTCATTGGTAAGTCTGCGCAGCCATGGAGTATAAGAAACTCCTACCGCATTGTCAGTAGGTGCAAAGGCATATTTTGCCGGGTTCCAGTGCATGGAATTCACATCACCTGAGGTTGCTACTCCATTATCGCCCATTGCACCTCCACGTGCATCCGGAGCGATAAGTAAGAAAGGAGCGGCAGATGTGGTTGTGCCGCTTTGTCCATTGGTTGAAATCGTATTTGTTTGTGCATATAAGGATGCCGAAGTACAAAGAAAGAAGGCACTGACCAGTAGGAAGCTTCGGGTATTAAATATTGATCTCATAGTTTATGGGGTAAATCGACCCTTGTTGAGCATTTATAAACTAATTTATTTAAAAATTAGTATATGTTTCTGATAATAGAGCTTTTAGTTCTTGAATACTCTATAATTCGGGTGAGTAGCAATTTTCAGGAGCTCGGTATCACCTTTCGAATCACCGTAAGCAAAAATACTTGTATAATTTGTTAAATCAGCAATTTCTTTAAGCCTCTTGACCTTTTCAAGTCCATAACAGTTACTTCCCAGAAATCGTCCGGTCAGTTGCAGGCCATCTACCTCCAGCCTTGTACCTATACATTCTATGCCTGTCTGCTTGCACCATGCTGCCAGCCAGTTCTCACAGGAAGCACTGATCACAATGACACGGTGGTTCTTGCGCTGGTGGTCCCTGATACATTGCATGGCATCTTTGCGGATCAGCATCTGAAGTTTCAGCAAGCCAAAATCGTCACATGCCTGCTGAAAAATATGAAGGTCATTTCCAGTAAAGAAAAGCTCCATGAGTTTTTCTTTTGCCTGAGAATTGGTCAGCAGTCCGGCTTTATACTTCACCAGGGTAGGGCCGAACTGGCATAATCCGCTCAGAAACCTTACATCGCCTTTTATATACCTGATGATCTGTGGCAACGTATCCTTGCGGGTAATCGTTCCATCGAAATCAAAAAGTGCCAATACCTGTTTGTTCATATCAGAGAGACAGTTTTTTGAATATAAACTCGGGGATCAATTTTATAGG
>JAYWCR010000218.1:0-7545 GCA_043780395.1 Sphingobacteriales bacterium | reverse complement strand
AAGGGTTAAAAAGGTTCCGAAGATCAGTCCATAGATCATGGTCCAGCTCAGGGGTCCGAAAAAGACCACATTGTCTCCGCCGAAATAAATATGCGGATTGAGCTCTGTGAACAAGGTTCCAAAATCAATGTTCAGCCCTACAGCCAGAGGTATAAGCCCCAGGATGGCCGATGATGCAGTAAGCAGTACAGGCGTCATACGGGTTCTTCCTGATTCAATGATAGCTTCTCTGAGCGGAGTGCCCTGGCTTCTGATCATATCAGCAAATTCAACAAGCAGAATCCCGTTCCGGATAATGATCCCAGCAAGGGAGAACAGGCCTATGCCGGTCATGACAATGGAGATGGTCATTCCGAAAAGGGCAAATCCGAATATCACCCCCGTCAGGGAAAAGATGATCTGGATCATAATCAGTACCGGCTTACTTACTGAATTAAAGAGCATGACAAGAATGATGAACATCAGGGAGAGTGCAGTGGCAAAGGCCGCACCCAGAAATGAGGCAGCTTCGGCCTGATCCTGCTGTTCACCACCCAGGCGTATGCTGACCCCGGCAGGCTTAGGGAAAGCAGGAATGCTGTTCTTGATCTCCTGGTTGATCTCATTGGCATTAAACCCTGTTAAGACGCCTGACTCCAGTTTGATCGTACGTTTCTGATCTTTGCGGTTAATGCCTCCATAGGTAGTACCGAAGGTATAGGAGGCAACAGCAGAAATGGGGATCGAGCGCACCTGTCCATTGGCTGACCTGAAAGTGATCATCTGGTTCATCAATGTTTCAGGATCATTCCGCTGATCTGCACGGTAGCGGACATAGATCTTTACATCATCGTCACCATCACGGTAGCGACTGCGCATTTCATTTCCAAATACCGTATTGCGGATAGCAAGACCAATCGTATATGTACTCAGACCAAGGCGTTGTGCGCGCTCACGATCAATGACGATGGCCATATCTGGCTTATCAAGCTCTGTATCTGATTTAAGCTCCTCAATACCAGAAAATCCCTGTTTTACTATATACCTTTTGAAACTTTCCGACACATCATGGATCTGATCAATATCATCACCGGCTATTTCAATGCTGATGGGCTTTCCTGTTGGCGGGCCGCCCTGCTCCTGATCTACAGTGATCGTGGCGCCGGCAATTCCCTGAACAGCCTTGCGGATCTTATCCAGATAGGCAAGGGAAGATTTCCCATGGCGTTCCCCGAATTCTACAAAGGCTACAGTCACCTTACCCAGCTGAGGCTGGGCATTTGCCCCTGCAAACTGGTCAGAACTGGCCCCTACTGCCACATTGGTCAGAATAGATTCAACGATCGGATTATGGGGCCCAACTACGGTCATGATCTTTTTTTGCACAATGGTTGTCACCGAATCTGTATATTTCTGATCCGTGCCGATAGGAAATTTAATATAGGTGAAAATATAGTTTGGCTGCCCCTTGGGGAAGAATTCCACTTTCATTTTTGCCAGGTAGGCAAAGAAGAATACAGCAACCAGCAGGGCTACCGTACCTATCAGCACAAACACAGGCCTCCATTTATACAGGAACCAGCGCAGCAGACTGGCAAATGCATTCTGGACCTTAGGCCACTGGTTTTCCTGAAAGCCCCGGATGACACCTATGAGCACAAACCGGTAAAAACAAAAGATCAGAAAGGACAGGAACATAAAATTCCCTGTACCCGGGCTTTGGGCCAGATAAAAAAGAATACCGGCCAGGATCAGTACCCCTGAGGTGATGAAGAACGGACGGTCAAGTTTTCTTGCCCGCTGCACATCATCCCGGTGTTCAGGTTTCATAAAATCAACAGCAAATACCGGATTGATGATATAGGCCACAAATAAAGAGGCCAGCAGGGTAACGATCAGGGTCAGTGGCAGGTATACCATGAACTTACCCACAATACTGTTCCAGAACAATAAAGGAATGAATGGAGCCAGGGTCACCAGGGTACCTGATAAGACAGGAAGAAAAACTTCACCTGCGGCAATCTTTGCAGCCCTTTTTATAGGCACTTTTCCATTTTCAAAGATACGGTGGGTATTTTCTATGACTACAATAGCATCATCTACGACAATACCCAGGGCCAGAATAAAAGAGAAAAGTACAATGAAATTCAGGGTAATATCAATACCCGGAAAGACCTTAAAAACCATAAAGGCAATGAAGCATGATACAGGGACTGACACTGCCACAAAGAAGGCATTGGTGACGCCCATAAAGAACATCAGAATAACCGTTACAAAGATAAAACCCAGAATGATGGTATTGATCAGGTCATGCAGGCTTGCACGGGTCTGTTTACTCTGATCGGCAGTCAGGGTGATCTTCAGCCCTTTGGGAAGTTCTGACTTCTGCATAGCAGCAAGGGCAAGCTTGGTCTTGTCAATGGTATTGATAATATTTTCCCCACTCCTTTTGATCAGGTTCAGGGATACGGTGGCCTTGCCATCAAGCGTAGCAAAACTTGCCTTGTCGGCAAATCCATTCACCACCTGGGCAATATCACCCAGGTATACAGTAGCGCCTGTGGCTGATTTGATGATCAGGTTGCGCATCAGGGTAGGATCTTTATACTCACCGGTGACAGTGATTACCCTTCGGTTTCCATTTGCCCTGATCTCCCCACCCGAAAGGGTCAGGTTCTCTGCATCTACCACATTCTGAATATCCTGAAAGCTGATATTATTTGCATTCATCTTTGCCGGATCGACATTGATCTGTACTTCTTTTTCAAGGGCACCTACTACATCTACCCTTCTTACCTCAGGGATCTCCTCGATCCGGTCTTTAATAAGCTTTGAATAGGTTTTAAGCTGATCCTCGCTCAGGTCTCCTGAGAGGTTAATATTGACAATAGGTTGTTCAGAGATATCTATGTCCGTAACAGTAGGAGCCTGGGGAAGATCAGTGGGAAGATCATTCTTGGCCTTGTCAACGGCATCCTTCACATCCTGTTTGGCAATAGGGATCTGCACATTCGGATAAAATTCGACAATGATGCTCGAAAAATCCTGCAGACTCTGGCTTGTTACCTTTTTTACCCCTGTAATGGATTTTACCTGTTTTTCGATCTGTTTGGTCACAAGACTCTCCATATTCTTTGGAGATGTACCCGGATATACTGTGGAAATAATAATCTGTGGAAACTTGATCTGTGGAAACTGCTCCTTGGGGATCGTATTATAACAGAACAGACCGGCAAGACATATAATGACGGTAATGACGTAAATACTTGTTTTATTTTCAATAGCCCAGCTCGAGGGCCCAAATTCCTTTTCCGAATCCTTCATAATAAGATGGTTTGGTAGTACACTAAATAATTAAGCCTATAACTGGATACCCTGCTGATCCTCAAGACCCCTGTAGCCGGTGGTGATCACCTGATCACCTGCATTCAGGCCCTCAATGATTTGTACCTGGCCATCCTGGCTTAACCCCAGCTTCACTACTTTTTTCTGGGCTATGCGCTGGTTGTTGGATGTTCTGACAACAAAAACATACTGACCCTCAAGGGTAGACTGCACCACATCTATAGGGAGCACAAGAGTACGTGCATTTGTATAGTCCTGGATTCTCATCTGGGCCGTCATATTGGGTTTGATACCCTTTTCATGCAGAAGCCTGGTCTGTACGGCAAAGGTCCGGGAAGTCTGGTCAAGGGTGTAGCCTACAAAATCAACTTTTGCATGGATTGTACGATTGATATCAGGAAAGGTAAGCACAGCAGGGGTCCCGTTCTTTACACGTCCCAGATAGCTTTCAGAAAGGCCGGCAGTGACTTTGAGCACATCTGTATTGACTACCCTGAAGCCAGGAGCAGCAGGAGTAGCCGCTTCGCCAAGGCGTGCATTCACCTGGTCTACCGTACCGGATACGGGAGATACGACTACGGTCTGGGCAATCTGCTGATGTAAAATGGAAACCTGTGCCGACAGGCTTTCAAAATTTGTTTTAGACTGAAGATAATCTACTTCGGTACCGATCTGCTGGGCCCAGAGCTTCTTTCTCTTTTCATAAAGCACTTTACTCAGGTCGAACTGGGTCTGAAGCTGGGCAAGGTTGCGTTGCAGCACAAGGTCATCGACCTTGCCAAGGGCCTGCCCTTTAGACACATGCTGACCCTCCTTTACATAGATAGCCCTGTAAATACCCTGGGTCTGGGGAACAACATCAAGGTTCTGGTCACTCTGCACAATGGCCTGGGTATTTATATAATGGGCAAAAGGCTTAAAGGCAAGGGTCGTAATACCCACATCTTTAAGATTTGCCTGTGAAGAGCTGTCCTTTGCGCCTCCCGACTCCTGCAAACTTACGATCTGCTGGTTGATCTGCTGCTGCTGTTTCTGAAGTTCGGCAAGCTTTGCTTTGGCATCACCTGGTTTAGGGGCCGGAGATGAGCAGGCAGACAGAAAAAATATGCCTAATACAGGGAGCGAATTTTTATACATAAGAATCTTTTTGTAGTAAATATTGTCAGCTTTCATAGGATTTAAGGTTTGAAGTTTCCTAAAGCTGCATCCAGGTCTACCCTGGAGATCAGCACATTCAGAAGTGAGTTAATATAATTGGTCTCGGCATCTTTCAGCGAAATTTCAGCATCAGACAGTTCAAGGTTGCTGCCTATACCCTCCGTATATTTAATCTTTGCAGAAGTATATACATGCTGGGCAAGCAGCCGGTTACGTACCTGGTTCTCCACAGCAAGCAGGTCATTCATATACCCTATACGGCTGCTTTGTACCTGCAGCTGAATTCCTTTCTTTACGTTATCAAGGTTATTTTTAGACTTTTCATATGAGAACCTGTTCTCATTGATGCGGTGAATGGTTTGGCCACCATCAAAAATATTCCATGTCAGGTTCAGGCCAATGGCAGAACCCGGGTACCCTACTTTAAAGATATCTCCCAGGTTAGAACTAAACCAGTTCTTTCCATAATTCCCAAACGCTGAAAGCTTTGGTAACAAACCTGCTTTTGCATTTCTCCACATCAGGCGGCTGGCTTCAGACTGCGTTTCCAATAAGGAATATTCAATTCTGCCTTCGTATGGCAGGCTGGTTGTATCAGCCAGCTGCTGAAGGTTTACCTCACTGACAGTACCACTTACATTCAATGATATTTCCAGGGGCATGCCGATCTGGAATTTCAGGGCAAAGAGCGCTGCCATCAGCCCATTGATAGATTGTTTACGGTCGGTCTGGGCATTGTTATATTGCACCTCCGACCGTTGAACGTCAATAAGTTCTGCAAAGCCTGCCTTGTTCATCGCCCGTATATCGTTCAGGTTCCTGGAGATGCGGCTGAGCGCGCTTTCAGTAAGCTTGATACGCTCCTGGCCTGCAAGCACATTATAATAGGCCTTGGTTACCTGCACCTGGATCTGGATCTTTGTACGGCTCAGGCTTTTCACCGAAAGGGCTTTCACCACCGCAGCCGCTTTCAGCCCTACCAGATAGGAAGCATCAAATAATAACTGCGTGGCCTGGCCAATATAATTTGCCTGGTAGGGAACCCCAAAGGTAATGGGTATAAAAGTACCTGCCGGTTTTCCAAAGAACTGCCCGGGCAAAAGTTGTTTTGAAAGGATCACATTCTTGGTGATCCCTGCTGACAGGCTTATATTAGGCAGACCGCGGCCCACCGTTTCCCTGACGGTCTCCGTTGCGATCTTCACGTCGAGTCTGGCATTTTTTATACTGTCCTGGTTCTCATAGGCATAGGAAAGGCATTGCTGCAAGGAAAAGACCTGGGCCTGCCTTGCGTCTTGCGGGGCTGGCTGGCGTGCAGAATCAATTGTCTGGGCAGATGCCTGTCTGGTGACAAGGCCCAGCAACAATAGACTTAACAATAGGGGTATTTTCATGTGCAGAAATTAGGTGTAGTGAATAAGTACTTAGTTAATTCAATGCGCTCAATGGTTGCTCTACAGTCGCATTGCGGTAATGTTCAACAAGTTTATGGCCCTCAAGGGTCGTCAAACCCGTAATAAAATTTATAGTGACCTCTTTTACCACCGCAAAAACATTGAATTCCGACGCTGGAAAGTTTTCCTGGTTCATACACTGGTCTTTCATAAGAAGCTGGAACCTTGCCAGTACATCCCAGTTAAGATCAGCCCTGTAAAGGCCTTCACGAATGCCCTGCTTGATCAATTCCTGAACACGTTCTCTCTCGGTATGTTTTTTATACTCTTTCAAAAAGCTGACAGAAGAGGGATGATACTTCTTCAGGTCATGAATGATCAGGGGGTTCATTTTTACCATCATTTCTATATGACTGTTTAAAAATTTGAATACCAGGTCGATGGCATTTTCAGCGCCGACACTACATTCTTCCCATTGACATTCAAGCCCTTTCAGCCCATTTACGGCCCATTGCAAGACCAGATCATCTTTATTTTCGAAATGCTGGTAAATGGTTTTTTTTGAAATACCCAGGTTTTTGGCCAGATCTTCCATTGTAATACTCTTTATTCCAAACTGACAAAACAAGCGGTCAGCCTCTGCAAGGATTCTCTCTTTCACATTCCCGGATTTTACAAGCTTAATTCTAAACGAAACTAAGGAAACTTTTTTCATTTTTAAAGTTTCCATGCTTTTTTTTTACATTGACACTTTTATTTTACCATCCCCCTATTAATTTTTTACTATGCAACTTAACCCACTGAATGCGATATCACCCATAGATGGCCGCTACCATCATCAGGTAAAAGATCTTTCAGCCTATTTCTCTGAGCAGGCCCTGATCAAATACAGGGTGAAGGTAGAAGCAGAGTATTTTATAGCCCTTTCAGAAATACCGCTCCCTGCACTCGCAGGCGTAAATGCAAACCATATTCAGCAGATCCTGGCAATCGTTGAAAATTTTTCTGAAGAAGATGCACTGAAGATCAAAGCATTTGAAAAGATCACCAACCATGATGTAAAAGCTGTTGAATACTTTCTGAAAGAGAAATTTGACCAGGCCGGGTTACAGGAATGGCGTGAATTCATTCATTTTGGACTTACCTCCCAGGATATCAACAATACAGCCATTCCACTCTCATTTAAAGATGCATGCAATGATCTTTACCTGCCATTGATCGCAGAGGTAAAGAATGAAATTGAAGCACTTGCCATAAAATGGGCCCAGATCCCCATGCTGGCCTTTACCCATGGGCAGCCAGCATCCCCTACCCGCCTGGGGAAAGAATTTGCCGTTTTCCAGGAGCGGCTTGAAGAGCAGCTCCGGCTGTTCGGTCAGATCCCTAATGCAGCAAAGTTTGGCGGGGCAACAGGCAACCTGAATGCCCATGCCATTGCATACCCTGAAATAAACTGGATCGGCTTTTCCAATGCATTTGTTTCAGGCAAACTTGGACTGCGCCGTTCCCAGCATACTACACAGATCGAACATTATGATCACCTGGCTGCCCAGCTTGATTGCCTCAAAAGGATCAACACAATATTGATTGACTTCTCAAGAGATATCTGGATGTATATTTCTGCCAGTTATTTCAAGCAATCGATCAAGGCAGGAGAAATAGGATCATC
>JAYWCR010000217.1:0-3185 GCA_043780395.1 Sphingobacteriales bacterium | reverse complement strand
CTGATGTATCAGACATCCGGGGCTTATCCTGAGCCAGATAGAATATCTCTTCAGTCATCAGGCCGGTAGACTGCAGATCGCAGAAGTCAAGTATAAGTTTCTCCATAGTCTAAAATTAACTTGCTGTGCGCACGTTTATGTTTTTATGTATCTTCGCCCTACCTTGTTAACCGCTAATACTCACCGGACCTGGGCGAATGTACACCGTATGATTAAAAGAATCACCTTTTTTATTCTCTTCCTGGCCTGTATAAAGCCAGCATATTCTCAAAAACTAATTTCAGCTGATAAAGTAATTGCCGTAGTCGGTGACAAAGCGATCCTGGAGTCAGATGTGCAGAAAGAACTGATCAATCAGGGTCAGGAAAATCCTGAACTTCTGAAAAATCCGAATGCGAAATGCATGCTTCTTACTGATATAATGACAAAGAAGTTGCTTCTGATACAAGCTGCAATTGATAGCGTGACAGTGGATGATGCCGAAGTTAACAATGAAATGAACCAGCGGTTTTCGGTCATGATGCGTAACTATTACGGTGGTGACCAGGAGAAAATGGAAGCTGTGCTTGGAAAGAGTCTGCTGGAATATAAGGAGGAAGTCAGACCAGATGTATATGCCAATAAGCTTGCCCAGCGTATGCGTGGAAAGCTGGTTGAAAAGGTAACTGTGTCACCTGCCGATGTAACCAAGTTCTATACAGGTTCTAAAGACAGCATTCCCCTGATCAGTACAGAAGTCGTGGTTGCCCAGATTGTAAAGACCCCAAAGTCCAGTCTGAAAGAGAAACAGGCAGCAAGGAGCAAGCTGATGGATATTCGTGAGCAGGTGCGCAACGGAAAGAAATTTGAAACCATGGCCCTGCTCTATTCACAGGACCCGGGTTCTGCCAGTAAGGAAGGTGACCTTGGCTTTGCCTCAAGAGGAACTTTTGCCAAGGAATTTGAAGCTACAGCTTACAGGCTTAAACCAGGTGAGCTTTCACAGCCTGTGGAAACAGAGTTCGGATACCACATGATCCAGGTGATGGAAAGGCGCGGTAATCAGATCCATGTACGCCATATTCTGATCATTCCTGAACTCAGCCAGGCCGATCTTGACTCCGCAAAGACAGTGCTTGACAGTACCTATAAACAGATAAAACAAAAGAAGATCACTTTTGGCCAGGGTGCTGTGCTGTACTCTGATGATGACCAGTCAAAAGGAAATGCCGGAATGATCTACCCTACAGCACTTCCCCTTGATCAGCTTGAGCAGGTGATCCATACCAAACCTTCTATTTTTTCTGTAGTTGATTCCATGAAGCAGGGTGACGTAACCCCGGCCATGGAGTATGCCCAGACCGAAGGAAATAAAAGAGGTTTCAGGCTGGTATACCTTCAGACAAAAACACAACCCCATAAAGCCAATCTGCAGCAGGATTATGCCCGTATTCAGGGATTTGCTCTTCAGGCAAAGCAGGGGAAGGTATTCAATGAATGGGTGAACCGAAAGAAGATCAACACTTACATCAAAATAGATCCTGATTACCTGAGTTGCCCCCTGATGAAGTCATGGACTAAAACAGCTAACCGCTTATAGATATGCAGGCATCTCCTAATCCGGAAGTTGAAGCAGTAGACAAGCTTGCAAAGGCTTACAGGGATATTTCACAGGAATTGTCAAAGGTGATTTTCGGCCAGCAGGATGTGATCAAGCTGGTACTTGTTTCTATCTTTTCAGGAGGGCATTGCCTGCTTGTAGGAGTTCCCGGACTTGCCAAGACTTTACTTGTGCAGACCATTTCCCAGGTGCTGGACCTGAGCTTTAACCGAATTCAGTTCACCCCCGATCTGATGCCTTCAGACATTACAGGCTCGGAGATTTTGGGAGAAGACAGAAAATTTCATTTTATAAAAGGCCCCGTTTTTGCCAATATTGTGCTTGCTGATGAGATTAACCGTACCCCTCCGAAAACCCAGGCTGCACTGCTTGAGGCTATGCAGGAGAGGACTGTCACCGTTGCTGGCGTAAATAACAAACTGCCAAAGCCCTTTTTCGTGCTGGCAACCCAGAATCCTATTGAACAGGAAGGTACCTACCCCTTACCGGAGGCTCAGCTTGATCGTTTTATGTTTCATATTCTGCTTGATTATCCTGACTTCAAAGATGAGATGCAGGTGGTCAGAAATACTACTTCAGCAAGGCATATCAGCCTTGAAAAGATGCTGAGTGCTGCAGAGATTGAAGATTTTCAGGAACTTGTCAGAAAGATCCCTGTGACAGATTATGTGCTTGAATATGCAGTGAAACTGGTCAGTAAAACCCGCCCGGGTACACCCACTGCCACCGAAAAGGTAAATAATTTTCTGAGCTGGGGTGCAGGCCCGCGTGCGTCACAGTACCTGATACTGGGTGCAAAATGTCATGCCGTTCTTTCAGGTAAATATTCACCTGATATTGAAGATGTGCAGGCCATTGCCATTCCTGTATTAAGGCATAGGCTTGTTCGCAATTACAGGGCTGAGGCTGAGGGTCTTACTATTGAGGATCTGATCAGATCCCTCTTCTAGGAATACCGTATAATTCGTTACTTGCAGGTTCTTTGTGTTAAGCTTATTTTAGTTTTGTTCTAAGCCTTCTTCTGAATGAAATATTACCTCTTAGCGATTCTTCTGGCTGCCCCTTTTATGTTTTTCTTTAAACATGTGAACTCTGCTGAAGATCATCTCAGGCCTGTTCTCTCTGCCCGGCAATTTGCCCGGCTATTTCCTCATCGCAATAAGGTGTACACTTATGAGGGTTTCTTAAAAGCTACAGAGAAATTTCCTGAATTTCTGAATGAAGGTGATACAAAGGTGCGTAAAAATGAACTGGCTGCTTTTCTGGCCGTCATCGCCCAGGAAACGACAGGTGGCTGGCCTGAAGCTCCGGGAGGTCCGCTTAACTGGGGACTGGTATTTAATGAAGAACAGGCCTGCATTAAAGGAAACTGTCCGCAGTATAACAGTCCCGGCCGTTCTGCATTTGTGGCGGCTGCCGGAAAAAACTATTATGGGCGGGGTGCCATGCAGATTTCTTACCTGTATAATTATGGAGAGGCAGGCAAAGAGCTTGATCTTCCACTTATTGAAAAACCTGAGCTTTTAAGTGAGGACCCTGTTGTCGTTTTTGAATCGGCTATCTGGTTCTGGATGCGCAAACAGAA
>JAYWCR010000216.1:0-5470 GCA_043780395.1 Sphingobacteriales bacterium | reverse complement strand
AAGTCTTCATTGATCTCATCACCCTTTGAGATCCATACCTGCTGCCAGTAATCTCTCCAGGCAAGTTCCTGTACAAGTTTCTCGATCTGGTAAAATTTCAAGTCCTTGTCCAGAATGGAATTCATTACCTGCCTGGTAGAGATTATGCCCCTGGAGAGAAAAGGAGAAAGTCTGGTAACTGCTCCATTCTGGTAGTTTCTGGTTCTTTCATACTTCTCAGGATCGATAGATTCTATCCTTTGAAGAATTTCTGAATAAGTTAAATTGAAGTTGAGTTGACCTGTGTAAGTTTCGATAGTATTTCTGTATAGGTTACATACAGAAAAGCCTGAATAATTCAGAATGTTTGATCATGCAGGAAGGTTATTTTATCCTGGGATGCTTTTAAGGATTGCTGCTGGGTAAGTACAAGATCTTTTATAAACATCGGAAGTTCAGTGCCGGGTTCGAGGGCGGTGCGATATGCCTTTTGAGCAGCTTCTTCACCAGTTTCACAGTTCTCAAGAATGGACTTTCTGTCACGGCCTGTAAATACTGCCTTTACATCCATCCATGCTCTGTATATTTTACCACTGGTCGTAGTACTTCTCTCAGATGTGCCGCCAAGCACCTGCAGCTCCTCTACAAGGGCAAGTTTATAATGATGGCTTTCTGAGATCATGGTCGTAAAAAGCATTCTTAGCTCGGTATCTGTAGCAGGCAGTTCCTTGAGTGCTTTTTCATAACCTTCAATGCGGTCATTGTTGATCTGAACAAGGTCGTTCAGTACATCAACTGTTGATTCATTAGTGATCATAACGGTAGGGTTTTATCAGTATAAAGCCGCATGAACCATGCCAGTTCAAAAATATAAATTGAATGAGGGAAGCCTTAAAGCCCTGATAATCTGCCCCCATCCACAGGCATGTTTATACCGTTAATATAAGACGCTGCCGGGGAACATAAAAAGGCTACAGCTGAACCAAACTCTTCAGGAGTACCAAAGCGGCCGGCTGGTATTAGGTCTACCATACCCTGGCGAATTTCCTCTTCACTTTTTCCGGTCTTTACGGCAGTATTGGTGATCAGCGACTGAATGCGCCTTGTTTCGTGTGAACCCGGAAGTACATTGTTTACGGTAATACCAAAAGAGCCAAGATCCGTTGCCAGACTTTTCCCAAGATTGGCAACTGCTGCTCTCACCACATTCGAAAGCCCCAGAATGGCAAGTGGTTCCTTGGTGGTGGTAGAGGTGATGTTAATGATTCTTCCGAAACCCTCTTCCTTCATAAAAGGAACAAACGCCTGTACCTGGATCATGAAAGCAGAAAGCATGGATTCAAATGCCCGGGTATATTCTTCAGGAGTTTTGTCGATAGACCTGCCTGGGGTAGGGCCACCCGTATTGTTCACCAGAATATGCACTGAATTTGAAGCTGCAAATCCGCTAATGATCATTCCCATTTGCACAGGCTCAGTTACATCCAGCGCCAGACATTGATGCTGTTGCCCAAGGCTTGTGTCAAGCGTCTTCAGGGCATCATTTAACGCCTCTTCATAGCGGCCGGTAATGGTCACGTTAGCTCCCAGTAATGCAAGTTGTTGTGCTGACGCAAGGCCAAGACCCGCAGATCCACCACCTACAAAAGCATTCTTATTTTTCAGGCCAAGATTCATGGCTAATGTTACGGATTATTTTCTTCGTTTACGCCGGCTGGCTTCTGAATCCCGGGCCGCTGTTATTGAATCTCTTATTTCCTGTTTTCTGCGAGCCTTTTTCTTGAAATATCCACGCAGTAGAAAATTGCTTTTAAGGGCCGTCATATTCTGGGTAAATCCCTGGGAACTCTGGTTTACACTCTGGATAGTTTTCTTGGCGCTGCTAACAGTTCCTTCCAGTTCCTTAGCCAGCTTGTCGCTGTAAAGCAGGCGGCCCACACTTCCTTTCCCCCTGCTTATATTTCCTATGATTCCCGAGAGTGCAAAAGTAATTGAATCGGCATTGTCAGCCACATGGGCCAGTTTTCCAATGATCTTGTCATAATCCAGGGGCATCTGGGCTGCAATTTTATCTCCGTTTGCCAGTGCTGGAGATTTAACAGAGCCTGGTGAGATATTTACAAGCTTGTCACCCATCAGTCCGTCAGAGCCAATACTTGCCATGGCATCTTTCTTAAGAAACTGGCGTACATTATCATTGAGTTTATAACTTACCCTGACGCTTGAATCAGAGGTGATCTGAATGGCATCGACCACACCAATATTAATACCGGCGTACCTTACGTTATTGCCAACCTGCAGGCCACCAACATTGGTAAACATGCTGTATGTACCAAAGGTACTTCCAAACAGACTTTTACGGATCCCGATAAAGTAGATAGCTGCTGCAAATACAACAAGCCCCAGAACGGTAAAAAGGGCAATCCTTATTTTTTGTGATGTAGTACTTTTCATTGGTTTATTGTATGAAAAATGATCGTATAAATTCAACGTCCGAATGTTCAAGTTCCTCGTAACTCCCTTCGGCAACAAATTTTCCATCGTCCATGATCACCACCCTATTAGAGGTAGTTTTTGCACAAACCATATCATGGGTGATAATAATGGAGCTTACGTCATATTTTTTCTGCATCTCAAGCATTAGATTACTGATCTCTCTGGATGTAATAGGATCAAGCCCGGTGGTAGGTTCATCGTACAGCATGATCCCCGGATTGACGATCAGGGTACGGGCAAGTCCGATCCGTTTCTTCATACCACCGGAAAGGTCAGATGGCATCTTGTCGACAGCCTCTGCAAGGCCTACATTTTCAAGAATCTCTTTTACCCGCTTGTCAAGCTCTGCCTGGTCGGTGATCTTCAATACCCGTCTCAAAGGAAATTCAAGGTTTTCACGAACGGTCATTGAGTCGTACAGGGCGGCACCCTGAAAAAGAAAGCCTATCTTTTCCCTGACCTCCCTGAGCTGCACCTCGTTCAGGTTGCTTACATCCTGGCCCAGAACTTTCAGGGTGCCTCCATCAGGCTTTAGCAGGCCGACAATACACTTGATGGTCACTGATTTTCCCTGACCTGAGCGGCCAAGCACCACTACGTTCTCGCCCTTATGTACCTGGAGATTAATGTCTTTTAATACTTCTTTTGTGCCGAAGGTCTTCTTCAGGCCTTTGATGTCTATGACTATTTCGTTCTCTGAAAGTTTATTTTGAGATTCCATATCAGTAAACGATCAGGCTTGTAAGTTCTACAGCGATGGCATCGATCACTATGATCCATAACGAGGCACTTACTACCGCAGAGTTGGCAGCAATTCCAACGCTCTCGGTGCCTTTGTTGGAGGTATATCCTTTATAGCAGCCAATAAAGCCAATGGCAAATCCAAAGAGTACTGTCTTGATGGTAGCCGGGAAGATGTCTGAGAACTGAAGTGCTGACAATGACTTATTAAAATAGAGCAGGGCAGATACATTGCCTCCGATATTCGATGCAATAAATCCGCCTACAAGTGACAGCCCATCTGAGAGAATCGTTAACAGGGGAACCATGCAGGTACAGGCAAGAATTCTTGTCACGACAAGAAACTGGGTAGGGTTAGCCCCGGATACTTCCATGGCATCAATCTGCTCGGTAACGTTCATACTCCCTAGCTCAGCACCAATTCCTGAAGCAACTTTTCCGGCACAGATCAATGCAATAATGACCGGGCCGATCTCTCTTACAATAGAAATTGAAACCATGCTGGGTACAAAGCTTTCCGCCCCAAATGCTTTCAGTGTGGGCAATGACTGAAGTGTCATCACAAGGCCAAGTATAAGGCCCGTAATGCCTACAAGCTGGAACG
Organism: Sphingobacteriales bacterium; assembly: GCA_043780395.1. Taxonomy (GTDB): domain Bacteria; phylum Bacteroidota; class Bacteroidia; order Sphingobacteriales; family Sphingobacteriaceae; genus JANLVJ01. The sequence goes on along the minus strand of JAYWCR010000216.1, from coordinate 1,650 downwards.
ATTTATATCCTATCTGATAACATTGCTTGATAAATTCTGACCACTCGAATCCTGGTCTGAAAATATTTCTGAAAAATCCGCCGAGAAAAAGAATCTGACTCCCTGTTTCTTCTAAAAACTTTCTATACCAGGGATCTTTCTGGACTTGTACTGCCTGTACTGTCTGTTCTGCCATTAGGGTATGATAATTAATTCAAAGCATCCGGTTGCTGCTTTCGCATTTTAGGATGCTGTCATCAATTATCAATTTACAGGCCAGATTTTATTGATGGGCATTGAAATTCAACCCCTTCTGAACAGGCTGTTCCTTTTAAGTTTGATGCGTGTAATAACAGGCATCTTTTCACTTGAAACTTTTTCATCATCGCCAAGCAAAATCGCCCAGGGATGAAGGCTAACTACATTATCACAAACAATCTTCAGAATTGCAACTACTGGAATTGCCACAAACATTCCTGAAATTCCCCAGATCTCTTCTCCTATAATGACACCTATTATAATGACCAGTGCATTGATCCTGACCTTTGATCCCAGAATCACAGGCATGAGTGCATTGCTGTCAAGCAGGTGTACCAGTAAAATGGAGAGCGCTGCAAAAAGCGCTTTTACCGGAGTTGCCGTAGCAAAGGTGATCAGGGCAGTAAGAAGCAGGGCGGTGAAAATTCCGATATAGGGAATGAGGTTAAACAGGCCCGTGATCAGGGCAAGTAAGAGTACAAACTTGCTCCCTGTGATCCATAAAAGAATGGCGGTCAGGCAAAACACAGCAAACATTTCTATGAGCAGACCCAGAATATATTTTTTTACCATGTACTGGATCTGGCTCACTACATCAAACACTATTTGCCTGTATTCGATGCTGAATGAATTGACCAGGAAATCTACAAGTCGCCTGCGGTGGAAGAGAATGAAAAAGGTATACAGCAGGGTAAAGATGAAAAACAGGAGCAGCGATGAGACGCTGAGCAGTGCAGCGCCGACTACGCTGGTACTGGCTGTCATAACTTTTGAGCTCATACTGCTTATGTAAGCAAGCTGTTTGTTGACCTCAATATGAAAAGTATGGTTTATCCATTGCTGGAAACTGGTAAAGGTCTCTGTAAGCTGCGCCTCCAGGCGGGGCCAGGCAGAAACCAGAAAACTGAACTGCGTGGCCATAAAGTAAACAACGATCGAGACAATGAAGATCATCAGAAGCACAGAGATGCCCGATGCAAGGGCTCTTGGAAAATGAAGATGCTGTTCCAGAAATCCTGCAACAGGGAGCAGCATAATGGCAAACAGAGTTCCAAGAATGAAAGGTGCCAGAATGGTCTGTCCGAGTACAGACAGATAGCCAAGAGCAATCAGGCAGACAAGTATAAATGCCAGGCGGGCATAGAACGGAAACGTAACGGGTTCTTTCAATTGTTCTTTTTTAAAGGTTAAAAAATATTCCCTGCAGCGTATATATTTCTAAATATTATATTAATTTCATTTGGGGATTTATTATTTCATTTAGGTATGGATTAACCCCCTGTACTATTGTCAATTTTTATTCCATATTTATTCTTTTTCAACTATGTGTGTCCGGTATGCAGCGTATCAGATCAAGGAGGTTCTGGACTTTCTTGAAATTACAGATTGTGATGAACTGGATTCATTTAAAGA
>JAYWCR010000215.1:0-18875 GCA_043780395.1 Sphingobacteriales bacterium | reverse complement strand
GTCTGGGCATGAATGGCTATAAGAGATCCAAAAGCTGCAATCGTGGCCAGGCTATATGCAATTGAATAGATGAGTATGGCGTTCTGGGGAGCGGCCATTGCCACACTTGAAGCCTTCCCTGTAACCAGAATTGCCAGAAGCATGTAACCAGCATGGGAAATACTTGAATAGGCCAGTAATCTTTTAAAACTTAACTGCACAAGGGCGGCAATATTTCCAACGAACAGAGTCAGGGCTGCAAGGATCCAGACAGACGATGCCCAGAATAAATTTACAGATCCGAATGCTTTATCGAACAGGTGTATAAAAGCAGCAAAGCCTGCAATTTTCACTACCGTTGACATATAGGAAGTGATCAGTGTAGGCGCCCCGTCATATACATCAGGGGTCCAGAAATGAAAAGGGGCAATAGAGACCTTAAAGCAAAGCGCTACAAGAACAAGCAGTATACCGGCATGCAGGAATAATGGCTGGGCATGACCGCTTTTTACAACTTCAGAGATTTTTTCCATGGAAAAGCTGCCTGTTGATCCGTACAGGAAAGCAATACCCAGCAGCAGAAATGCGGTAAAGAATGCACCCATCAGAAAGTATTTCAATGAGGCCTCATTCGATAAGGGATCTTTCTTGGAGATACCTGCAAGAATGTAGGCATTGACAGAAAGAATTTCAATTCCAATGAAAAGCATGCTCAGGTTGGCATAGGATGCCATGATGATCCCACCTGTCAGCGAAAAAAGGATCAGCGTATAGTATTCTGCCACATGTTCGCTGTATTTTTCGAAATAGTCTTTGGATAACAGCAAAATAAGAAGTGTACTTATGATCAGCAGACCAGAAAAGGCCAGAGAGAAATGATCATCACGGAACATATCTCCATAATAACTTACAGGAGCCTGATTCCATGACCATACAACCAGACCAAATGCAATAAGCAAGCCTGCCGTGGATACAGGCAGTAACGCCGGCCTGCCGGATTTACCAAGACCAAGGTAAAGGACTATAACAGCCAGGCAGAAAATGAGTATAAGTGCGTACATGTTTTAAAAAATAATTAAACTCAAAAATTACTTGGCTGGAGATGACCCATCATCACCAGAATGTTCTGGATAGCAGGTTCTGTAAGTGATAATAAAGGCTGGGGAAAAACCCCTGTAATAATAATCAGGGCAGAAATAAGTACCAGCACAAGGCGATCAGCACCCTGCACGTCCCTGAAATTTTCAGTAAGAGGATTCACAGGCCCAAGCATTACTTTCTGGAACATGCGAAGCATATACACGGCACCCAGAATAATGGTAAGGCCGGCAATACCAGCCAGGTAAGGATTATACCAGAAAAGACCATTTAACATAAGAAATTCACCAATAAAGCCATTTGTCAGCGGCAAGGCAATAGTTCCAAGCAGAATAATACCAAAGCAGGTGGCCAGCACAGGCGCTTTGGCGGCAATACCTCCAAGGTTCAGTGTTTCCCGGGTACCTGTCTGATCCTGGATCAGAGAGATGACAAAGAACATTCCCACTACATTAATTCCATGGCTGAGCATCTGGATCATACTTCCCTGAAGTGAAAAAATATTGCCAGCAAAAAGCGCGGCTCCGATCAGGCCGATATGCGCAATAGATGAATAAGCAACCAGCCTCTTCAGGTCTGTCTGCCTGAAGGCAATGATAGAGGCATAGATGATCCCGCTTACAGAAAGCACGATCAATACCGGGCTGTAAAAGGAAACAGCAAGAGGCATAATTGGCAATACCCAGCGGATCACTCCATAGATACCCATTTTAAGCATAATTCCGGCAAGAAGCATTGTTCCCTGGGCGGGAGCTTCTGTGTAGGTGTCGGGCTGCCAGGTATGAAAAGGGAAAATTGGCATTTTAATGGCGAATGCAATGAAGAATGCAAGAAATACCATTCGCTGCGTGGAGGCATCCAGCACAAGATTATAAAATGAAGTAATGTCAAAACTTCGGTTTGGCGTCAGAAAATAGAGGTAAATAATCCCTGCCAGCATAAATAAACTTCCCAGGATCGTATAGATGAAAAACTTTACCGTCACCTTCACCCTGTTCGCTCCGCCCCAGGTACCACAGATGAAGTAAATAGGGATTAAGGCTGTTTCCCAGCAGATATAAAAAAGAAAAGCATCCAGCGAAATGAATACACCGATCAGGCCACTCTGCATGAAGAGTACGAGAAAATAAAAAACATTCTCGCGGTCATATCTATGTTTGAGGGTGGTCAGAATGATCACCGGAATAAGCAGGTTGGTGAGCAGCACCAGCAATAAACTTATACCGTCTATGCCAATATGGAACTGGATGCCCAGACTCTGGATCCAGGGCATATTGAATTCATAGGAAGTTGCGGCTCCCCCTTTAAAGTTCAGCCATGCATATAGTGAGAGCGCCAGCGAAAATAAAGACCAGCCTAATGCAAAGTAACGGCTCTGATCTTTTTTTAGAGACAATGCAATCAGCGACCCTGCAAGTGGAAAAAATAGAAGTAGGAGTGATATCATTGTGTTAATGGGTAGAGGCCAAGGGGTTAAAGAATGCATTCAGAATGAACAGAAGAACAATTCCGGCAACCATAAGAAGCAGATAATTTCCGGTCTTTCCGCTCTGAACCTTTTGAAGCCTGACTGATAACCAGCCTGTACTTCCGGCAATGCCATTGACAGCTCCGTCGATCAGTTCTTTATCAACACGCTGGTATAAGAACCCTGACATATAGTTCAGCGGAGCGGTAATGAGCAGGCTGTAAAGTTCGTCGACGTAAAATTTATTATAAGAGAGGTTTCCCAGAAAAGATCTTTTTTCAAGGTCACTGGCAGGTGCTGATCCCGCACCAAAACGCTTCCAGGCAAAACCTATAGCCAGTACGGAGGCAGAGGCAGAAATGATCATCAGTATCCGTTCAGTAGAGAATGAAACTGCTTCTGCAGGGACATGCCCCATCGCATCTTTAAATACAGGACTTAAAAAATGTTCGAGCCAGTTTGAATCCGGTATGATTGCCTCAGGAATACCAATGAAGCCCCCAATGACTGAAAGCACAGCAAGTACGATTAAAGGGATCGTCATTGCCAGGGGTGATTCATGTAAATGATGCTCCTGGTCATGGGTACCGCGGAAATTTCCATAAAAAGTAACCAGCATCATCCGGAACATATAATAGGCAGTCATCATGGCCGCCACCACGCCAAGTGCCCAGAATACCGGATTCAGGTGCCATGCCTGTGAGAGTATAGCATCTTTAGAAAAGAAACCTGAAAAAGGAGGGATCCCTGAAATGGCAAGACTGGCCATCAGCATCGTAATAAACGTTATTGGCAGCCTTTTTTTCAGACCGCCCATTTTCCGCATATCCTGTTCCCCACCCATGGCATGAATGACGCTTCCTGCTCCAAGGAACAATAAGGCCTTAAAAAAGGCATGGGTGATCACATGAAAGAATCCGGCTCCAAATGAACCAGCCCCAAGACCCAGGAACATATAGCCCAACTGACTTACTGTTGAATAGGCGAGAACCTTTTTTATATCATTCTGGGTAATGGCAATGGCGGCAGCAAGCAATGCGGTAGAAAGTCCAATCACAGCAATAACGGGCAGGGCGTTTTCAGCCATTATATAGATCAGGTTCGAGCGGGCAATCATATATACACCTGCAGTAACCATGGTGGCCGCATGAATAAGAGCTGATACAGGTGTCGGACCTGCCATGGCATCAGGTAGCCAGGTATAAAGTGGAATCTGTGCACTTTTTCCGGCAGCTCCTACAAAAAGGAGCAGGGCAATGGCTGTAAGGATTTCAGGGGAATGATGAACTCCTGCAGCAGGTGATTGTAAGCCTGACATAATAGTACCGTACTCAAAGCTGCTGAATTCTTTGAAGATTAGAAAACTACCCAGTAAAAATCCCAGATCACCAATCCGGTTCATCACAAAAGCTTTGCGGGCAGCATCATTATATGCGGGAACTTTAAACCAGAAACCTACCAGCAGGTAAGAACACAAACCCACTCCTTCCCAGCCAATGAACATGACCAGGTAATTGGAAGCCAGTACCAGAATAAGCATGAAAAATATAAAGAGGTTCAGATAGGCAAAATACCGTTGAAAACCTTCATCCTCTTTCATATAAGAAGTTGAATACCAATGGATCAAAAATCCAACTCCGGTAATGATCAGAAGCATTAATGCTGAAAGCTGGTCATACTGGAACGAAATGGAGATATTTAAAATACCAGTTTTAAACCAGTCCAGAACCGGAAGTACGACAGACCTTTCGTTTTCGGGCAATCCCAGCAGGGCAAGGAACGCGCCTGCACTGATCAGGAAGGAAAGAAGAACGGTACCGCTACCAATAAACCCTGAAACAGGTTTTGATACAGCTTTTCCGAATATTCCATTGATCAGAAAACCAAGGACAGGGAAGAGAGGAACCAGGGGAATCAGATGTATTAATTGAATCATGAAGTTTAACCCTTAAGCTTGTTTAAAATATCAATATCTATTGAATTTGTGTTCCGGTAGATCATTACAATGATTGCAAGACCAATGGCTACCTCAGCTGCGGCTACGGCCATAATAAAGAAAACAAAGATCTGACCTGCTGAATCTCCGAAACTGACAGAAAATGAGGTAAGCAGCAGATTTACAGCATTCAGCATAAGCTCCACAGACATGAACACAATGATGGCATTTCTTCTGACCAGTACCCCTAGCACTCCAATAGCAAAAATGCAGAGGCTTAACAGGATAAGCTGATTCAGAGGTACCGACTGAACGGTTTGTACAATATCGCCTTGCATATTAATTAGTATCTTTTTTTGCAATGAGAACAGCTCCTACCATGGCAGAAAGGAACAGAATGGAAATGACTTCAAAGGGAAGCATAAAATCTCTGAACAGAACTTTTCCAAGATTCTTGACCATTCCTAGATCCAGCTGGGTGATGATCATTGGCCTGGAGAATTCCATGACTCTGAGCGCTGCAACAAGGGTGACCAGCAATATACCGGCAGCAATCATTCCTGACCAGAGCATATATTTACTTTTCAGGGTATCTGTACTGCGGTTCCAGTTTGAGAACATGACAGTATAGAGAAAAAGCACCATTATGGCCCCGGCATAGACGATTATATTCACGATTCCGATAAACTGTGCATTCAGCATCAGAATATAAATGGCCGTTAATGTAAAAAAGGTAAGGATCAGAAACAGAATACTGTAGATGTGGTTCTTTGTTAAAACCACTTTCAGTGCTGAAAAAATGGCGACAAAAGCCAGGAAGTAAAAGAGATATTGAATCATTAATGCAGAGATAATCCTTTTAGCGTGCAAACATAATAAATTCAAATTCAAAAATGCGGGCGATTTCTGAGTTAAAGTACTGTATAAATAAAATACAGGAACCTGCGCTAAACAGGTTCCTGTACCTCAAGGTCGAACAGAGTTAAAATTATTTTAAAACGGGCTCAAGCAAACGATCCTTATCATATACAAAATCTTCACGCTCAAAACTTGCTGGCGCAATATTTCCGTCCAGATAGATGGCTTCCTTCGGGCATGCTTCTTCACAAAAACCGCAAAAAATACAGCGGAGCATATTTATCTCATAAATGCTGGCATACTTTTCTTCCCGGTATAAAGCTTCTTCTCCTTTTTGGCGCTCACCGGCAACCATGGTGATAGCCTCTGCAGGGCATGAAAGTGCGCATAAGCCACAGGCTGTGCATCTTTCAGCTCCATTTTCATCCCGTTTTAATGAATGAAGACCCCTGAAATTTTCAGAGAATTCACGCTGTTGTTCAGGATACTGGATGGTAACACTCTTTTTAAAGAAATGACTCATAGTGATGGCCAGACCCTGGCCAATGGCCGGAAGGTAAGCCTTCTCCCAGAATGTCATCTTTTTATGTTCGAGAACTTTTTTCCTATTGGTGAGAGATTTCATCAGACAATTTAAATTTTCTTAATCAACTACAGACAGGGCCTAGAATAAGCCGGCAATCCATTCAAAGGGATGGAACTGGATGCTTAACGCAGTCAGCACAATATTCAGCATGGCTAGGGGGATCAGAATTTTCCAGCCAAGACGCATCAGCTGGTCATAACGGAACCTTGGAATGGTCCACCGTACCCACATAAAAAAGAATATGAAAAAGAAAACCTTTAACCCCATCGCTGCCAGACCTGCAAAGGCAAGTCCGTTTGGTGAGAGACCCAGTTTATCCATGAAGGGGAAATTATACCCTCCAAAGTAAAGGGTAGCCATGATTGCAGAGGATACAAACATGTTTATATACTCTGAAAAAAGGAAAAAGCCAAGTTTCAGACTTGAATATTCAGTATGGTAACCGCCTACAAGTTCTGTTTCGCATTCAGGCAGGTCAAAAGGCGTGCGGTTTGTTTCTGCAAAGGCACAGATAATAAAGATCAGGAAGCCCAGTGGCTGTCTGAAAAAGTTCCAGTTGAAACCATGTTGCTGAAGTGTGATCTCCCGCAGACCCAGGGTACCAGCCGAAAGCAGAAGGGCAATAATTGAAAGCCCCATGGCAATCTCATAACTGATATTCTGCGAAGCTGCACGCACAGCGCCCATCAACGAAAATTTATTATTTGAAGCCCAGCCTCCGATCATTACCCCATATACGCCTAATGAAACAACGCCAAATATATAAAGTACGCCAATATTGATATCAGCAACCTGCAGGGGCATCAAATGCCCGTTGATATGAAGATCCGAGCTCCAGGGAATCACCGCACTTGTCATACAGGCAGTAAGCATGGCAAGCGAAGGCCCCGCAATAAAAAGAAATGAGCTTGCCTGGGTTGGTATGATCTCTTCTTTGAAGAACATCTTTACCCCATCGGCAAGAGGCTGCAACAAACCCTGGAAGCCAGCCCGGTTAGGGCCAAGCCTGTCCTGAAAAAATGCGGCAACGCGCCTTTCTGCCAGGGTTTCATATAAAGCTACCGTGAGGGTAACAGCAAAAACTGCTACGATCAGGACTAATTTTTCAATCAATACAGTACTTTCCATAATTATTCTTTATTTCCCGGAAGGGCTGTAGCTCCGTTTAAATAGCGTAATGACTGTTCTTCAGTTTCAATGACCGGGATCATTTTCTCTTCATAATGATTCTGGGCAATAACAGAATGGTCTGATATTTTGCGTGGACCTTCAATGATCCAGTCTGATGTTTGTTTCTTCTGAAAACGGCAGGTATTGCAGATAAACTCTTCGACCTCTCCATAAACATCCTTCCGGCCTGTAACACGCAGCACATCTTCACCCTTATACCAGAGTACGACCTTACCACAGCATTTATCACAATCACGGTGGGCATCCACAGGCTTTGTGAACCAGACACGGTTCTTGAAACGAAAGGTCTTATCAGTTAACGCGCCTACAGGACAAACGTCGATCACATTTCCTGAGAAATCATTATCCACCACATTGGAAATGTAGGTAGATATTTCAGAGGCATCACCCCTGCCCATGATCCCGTGAACCCTGTTATCTGTGACCTGATCGGCTGTATAGACACAGCGGTAGCAGAGAATACAGCGGTTCATATGGAGCTGGATATTCTCACCTATATCAATGCGGTCGAAGGTACGCCGCTCAAATTCATATCTCGTGGCTTCACGGCCATGCTGGTAAGAGAGGTTCTGCAGATCACATTCCCCCGCCTGGTCACATACCGGGCAGTCAAGAGGATGATTGATCAGAAGCATTTCAACAATTGCTTTTCTGGCTTCTACAACTTCCGAAGATGTTTCATTCTGAATGACCATTCCATCCTGTACAGGAGTGCGGCATGAGGCCACCAGCTTTGGCATAGGGCGGGGGTCTTTCTCAGAACCCTTGGTGACCTTAACCAGACAAGTACGGCATTTTCCGCCGCTATCCTGTAATTTGCTGTAATAGCACATGGCTGGTGGCACAAGGTCACCACCCAGCATCCGGGCTGCATTCAGAATGCTTGTACCATCCGGTACTTCGATCTCACGGTTGTCAATTGTTACTTTCACCATAAACTTATGCGGTTATCAAGGCTGCCTTACCGGCAAGTCCGTAATTTCTTAATTGGCTTTCTTTAGGTTCCCTTACATGCCATTCAAATTCATCCCTGAAATGCCGGATCGCACTTGCAACGGGCCATGCGGCAGCATCTCCAAGCGGGCAGATCGTATTTCCTTCAATGCGGCCTGCCACATCTACAAGAAGATCCATATCACTCATTTTTCCATGTCCATATTCCAGGCGGTGGAGAACTTTTTCCATCCAGCCGGTTCCTTCACGGCATGGGGAACATTGCCCGCATGATTCGTGATGGTAAAAGCGGCTGAAGTTCCAGGTATTGCGTACAATGCATGAATCTTCATCAAAGGCAATAAAGCCCCCTGATCCGAGCATGGTGCCTGTCTGAAAACCTCCTTCGGACATTGATTCATAGCTCATAAGCCTTGATTCACCAGCAGCAGTTTTCAGGATCAGCTCGGCAGGTAAAATCGGTACAGATGAACCTCCGGCAACCACTGCTTTCAGCAGCTTACCATTGCGGATACCCCCACAGTATTCATCTGAATAAAGAAATTCTTCGACAGGCAGGCCCAGCACAATTTCATACACACCGGGGCGGTTAATATGACCTGATGCAGAGATCAGCTTGGTACCTGTACTCTTACCGATTCCGATTCCAGCATAGGTTTCTCCACCCATATTGATGATCGGTACTACGGCAGCTATGGTTTCTACATTATTAACAACTGTGGGACAATTGTACAGTCCGGAGATTGCCGGAAAAGGTGGTTTGATCCTTGGATTTCCACGTTTGCCTTCCAGCGATTCTATTAAAGCTGTTTCTTCACCGCAGATATAAGCGCCTCCACCCGGATGCACATGCAGTTCAAGGTCATAACCAGAACCCATAATATTCTTTCCAAGCAGACCCGCTGCTTTTGCTTCAGCAATGGCTTTTTGAAGGATCCTGATCACAGGCATCATCTCTCCCCTTACATAGAGATAGGAATCATGAGCCCCCAGTGCAAAACTGGAAATGATCATGCCTTCTATGAGAAGATGTGGAATATGGGTCATCAGAAACCGGTCTTTAAAGGTTCCCGGCTCAGACTCATCAGCATTGCAGACCAGATATCTGGGTTTACCTTCTGGCTTTGCCAGAAAACTCCATTTCATGCCCGTAGGAAAACCAGCTCCACCGCGCCCTCTCAAACCAGATTTCTTTACTTCTTCAAGCACATTCTCTGCGCCAAGATTCTTCAGCGCTTTGGATAACGCTTCATACCCACCGTGTTTACGGTATACATCAAGTGTGTCAATTCCAGGTACGTTCAGGTGCTCAAGTAATATGCTCTTTCCCATCCTATTTATTCGCTAGTTTTTCAATTAACTGATCGATCTTGTCTTTGTCAAGGTGTTCATGATAAGTATATAAAGGTCCTATCTGTAGTACCGGCGCAGATCCGCAAGATGCCAGGCATTCAACTGTTTTCAATGTAAAGTTCCCATCTGCAGTAGTTTCACCTACTTTTATATGAAGCTTGTTTTCAATATAAGTGATCAGTTCTTCCGCGCCTGCAAGGCAGCAGGGTCCTGTACGGCAAACTTCAAGTACATGAGCCCCTACAGGCTTCAGATGGTACATAGTATAAAAGCTTGCCACTTCATAGACCTCTATAGGTTTAAGATTTAAAAGTGCTGCTACCTGATCCATCGAATGCGCACTCAGCCAGCCGTACTCAGCCTGAGCTGCATGCAATGCAGGCAAAAGGGCCGATTTACGCTGCGCTGCAGGGTAATGATCAAATAATTCCTTTATATGCTCATTGAGCGATGCAGGGAATGTTAAAGATTCTTTAATTTCTATGTCCATCATATTACTTATGCGTCAAGCTCACCGGCAATGACATTCAGACTGCTCATATTAAGAATAGCATCTGATAAGAGCTGGCCTTCACACATTCCTGCATAGGCCTGATAATTAATAAAACTTGGTCTCCTGAAATGCAGGCGGTAGGGCATACGCCCGCCATCTGTAACAAGGTAGAATCCAAGCTCACCGTTTCCACCTTCTACAGCATGGTAAACTTCTGATGCAGGATTCTCAATTTCTCCCATAACTATCTTGAAATGGTAGATAAGGGCTTCCATCTTGTTGTACACATCTTCCTTTGGAGGAAGATAGATTTCAGGAACATCTGCATGAAAGATGCCCCGGGGCTCTTTTTCAATTTTATTCAGGGCCTGCTCAATCATGCGCAGACTCTGCCAGATCTCTTCATTTCTTACAATGAATCTGTCATAGACATCCCCGGTAGTTCCAACGGGTACCTCAAAATCAAATTCTTCATAGGACGAATAAGGGCTTGCTGTACGGATATCATAATCTACCCCTGTAGCCCGCAAAATAGGACCACTCCAGCTGTAGGCCAGAGCTTTTTCTGCCGAGATAGCACCTACACCCACACAGCGGTCAATAAAAATTCTGTTGCGATTGAACAGTTTTTCAAACTGCTTAAGAATGGGTGGAAAGTCCTTTATGAATTTCCGGATCTTGGCAAAAGCGATCTCATTGAAATCACGTTCAAAGCCTCCGACACGGCCTATATTAGTTGTAAGTCTTGATCCGCAAACCTCTTCGTAGATTTCATAGATATTCTCACGCTCTTCCATGAGCCACAGGAAGCCTGTAAATGCACCGGTATCCACACCCAGAATTCCATTACAGATCAGGTGATCGGAGATCCTGGCAAGTTCCATGATGATCACCCGCATATAATCTACGCGCTTAGGTGTCTTTACACCCAGTAATTTCTCAACAGTCAGATGCCATCCTATATTATTGATGGGTGATGAGCAGTAATTCAGGCGATCAGTAAGGGGAGTGATCTGATAGAATGGCCGGTGTTCAGCAATTTTTTCAAATGCCCGGTGGATATATCCGATCGTAGACTCTCCGCTAACGATCCGTTCACCGTCTACTTCCAGTACATTCTGAAACACTCCATGTGTTGCAGGATGGGTAGGGCCAAGATTTAATGTCGTTGTTTCCTTTTCAAGCCCGTCAACGAGTTTTATATGTTCCATACTAGATTACCGTCCAAAGAATTCATCATGCTTATCACTTCTGTTAGGATCTTCCAGGGGGTGTTCCCTTCGCATTGGAAAAGCTACCATTTCATCTACGTTCAGAATTCTGCGCAGATCAGGATGGCCCTTAAAGCGGATCCCATAAAAATCATAGGTTTCACGTTCCATCCAGTTTGCTCCCAGAAAGAGGTCTGTCAGGGTAGGCAGAACCGGTTCCTCTATAGGAAGATATGTCTTGATTCTTACCCTTAAATTATTCTCAAGGCTGTGAAGATGATAGATCACTCCAAGTTCTGCACCTTTCTTTTCCGGATAATGCGTTCCGCATAAGTCAGTCAGATAACCGAAACACAGGTCTTTATCATCTTTCAAAAACTTAATGATAGGATGTACTTTCTCTGAACCAGCCTCAAAGGTAAGCATATCATAAGGAGCCGAAATATTCTCAATTTCACCTGGAAATGCAGCGTTCAGTCTGTCAAGTAAAATCTCATTGCTTAATTCAGCCATTATAAAATTCCGTATTTAGCCAATAGTTCCTTGTATTCATCAGAATCACGTCTTCTAACTGATTCGGATCTTACAAGATCCTGAATACGTTCAAATCCATCAATGATCGCCTCAGGCCTTGGAGGGCAACCCGGCACATATACGTCTACCGGGATCACCTCATCAATTCCCTGTAATACTGAGTAAGTATCAAAGATACCTCCGCTTGACGCACAGGCGCCTACAGCAATAACCCAGCGTGGTTCTGCCATCTGAATATAGACCTGGCGCAAAACAGGGCCCATTTTCTTGGCAATAGTTCCCATGACCATCAGAAGGTCTGCCTGACGTGGTGAAAAACTAGGTCTTTCTGAGCCAAAGCGAGCAAAATCATAATGTGAACCCATGGTTGCCATAAATTCAATTCCACAACATGAGGTGGCAAAGGGAAGGGGCCATAACGAATATGACCTTGCCAGTCCAACAACTTTATCAAGACTGGTAGCAAAAAATCCAGCACCTTCTACTCCAGCAGGTGCCGCCACCAGTTTAAGCTCTCTATCTTCCGTCATAACTTCTAATCTTTCCTTTATACTTGAACAAAGGATTATAAAATATAGTGTTAATAATTATAAAATATTCCAGCCTGTTCTGGCCGGAAGTATGGAAACAATTCTGTACGATCATTCCCAGTCGAGTGCCCCTTTTTTGATGAGGTAGAAAAAACCCAGTAAAAGCAAGCCCATGAACAGGAACATTTCCCATAGGCCACTGATCCCAAGTTCTTTGAAGTTTACAGCCCATGGATACATAAAAATCACCTCGACATCGAAAAGCACAAACAGAATAGCTACAAGAAAATATTTTACAGAAAAAGGTGCTCTTGCATTCCCCACAGACTGAATACCTGATTCAAAAGGAATTAATTTATCAGCTGTAGCTCTTTTTGGCCCAAGCTGATGAGTACCCCACATGGAGACAACAACGAAAGCCAGGGCTACTGCCATCTGTGCAAACACGGGCCAGTAATCAAGAGGCACATTCTGGGATATTGCTATTAATATCATGATTTATAATATGGTTCAAGGTCGTGACAAATTAAATCATTGTCATACAATCCAGGAAATACCACCGGGACCTCTGATAAGTTGCAAAAGTAAAAAAACACTTCCATTCCATGCGGATTGAAAGTGTTTTAGTCAATAATAATTTTTAAAGGTTCGGATCACTCCGGAAGAGATCTATTTTTGCTTCAATAAGGCCTCTGCTTTTTCGTTTCCGGGATCAAGCACTTTTAACCTGGATGCAATATCTCTTGCTCCTGCTTTATTTCCTTTCTGAAAATCATAATAAAGGAGGTATTCATAAGAGGTGATCAGGTATTTTTTATACTTAGGATCAGACTGGATCTGTTGCTGAAATTTTGGGTTCGTAGAAGACAGGTCAATGATCTTCTGATAATAAGGCAAGGCAGCACCTGTGGATGAATTCTTATCCAGCAATCCATTCAGGTATGCCCTGTAAATATAGGCTGGTATATAAACAGAGTCTTTCTTATTTACTCTGGCAAGATAACGGTCAGCCTTATGCAATACACTTGTATCAGGATTCGTTGCTGATGCCTGGCTGAAATATGTGTAAATCCCAGCATACGTGTAATTACTCAGGGAGCTATCGCCATGACTGATCATTTTATCATAAAGACCCGCGGCTCCTTTATAATTTTTCTTGCTCAGATATGCCTTCGATAGTGCTTCGTACAGATTATCTGAATGAGCTGAATCCTGTGCAATTGCTTTTTCAAAGGTCTGAATAGCCAGTGAATCATTTCCTGTTGCCGACTGAAGTTTACCGAGGTATTCATAATCAATAGGAAGAGGCTTCACTGATTTTTGAGCGAACAGCTGGTTCATTGCTGTCAGTCCTTCATTTAGTTTTGCTTTGTCTTTATTCTTCAGACCTAATTCATAGTCTGAGATCGCATCAAGTCTGTATAAAAATGGAAACTTACTGAAATCCTTCACTTTTAACTTGAGATCACTCAATTCCTTATTTGCCTTTTCGTAATTATCGGCCAGATACAGGAACTGGATATACCGTTGTCTTGAACTTATTGAATGATCGGTAAGTGAAAGATATTTCTCATAAGAGGTGACAGCATCTGAATATTTATTGGCTGCACGGTATGTTTCAGCCTGCTCACGATAAAGAGGTCCGTAATTAGGGTCTTTTGCAATACCTTCATTCACATTTTCAAGCGATACACTCGCATTTCTTGCCTGACGGTAAAGCTTCGCCAGATATGCATAAGGCATTGCAGATGCAGGATTAAGGGTTTCTGCAAGCTGATAATTTTTAGCTGCCTCGCCTCCGTTTACAATGCTCAGGTTTGCATCACCAAGAGCAAGATAAACCTGTTCATTCTTCACCTTCATAGCTGCTGCTTTTTCAAGTACCTGAATTGCTGCATGGGCTTTAATGTCGGGGCCTCCAGGAATTTCAAGATAAGCCTTTCCAACTTCTACAGAAAACTGATAATCTTTACCAGCCTGCAGGGCAGCCTTGTCTACATCAGATTTGGCTTCTGCTGCATTTCCATCTGCGCCTGCAATAAGGGCAGTACCCAGAAGCGCATATGGAGATGTCGCTGCTATCTTTGAAAAGGCAATTTTTGCCGAATCAATTGAGCCCTGTTTATAATAAACTTCTCCAAGATAATATGCGGCATCTGGAGTATTTAGTTTAGACAAAATAGATTTAGCCTTATCATACTGTTCGTAGTTTAAGGCTTTCTGAGCATCGGTAATGGTTTGTGCACGAACGGCAAGCCCTGGTACCAGAAGCCCAAATCCTATAATCAAACTTTTTATTATGCTTTTCTTCATGATCAGGATTAACGTGTTGATTTTAAATAAATTGTAATACAGTGATTTAGAGTAGACGGTTTATTTGAACTGGACGATTCTTATCACTCCGTGAGCAGGAACAATGCCAGACTTTAAAATTATTCGCTGCCCTTTATCACTATTTATAAAATAGGCAAATCCGGAACCAAGGCCGGGATGTGTTTCCACACTTAATACATACATATCCCTTGTCATAGGATAAAAACCCTGGGCTATATAGGCCTGGTAGGGCTTATAATAGTTACCTGCTCCTTTTTCTGTGCGGTCAGGAGCAATTGAAACAACCACAACCTTTTTTAAAAAGGAATTAGTGGCAGAATCTGCTTTCTCAGAGATCCAGTTAGCTCCAATGACTCCCATTGCGTTCTTATGAGCTTTTACATATTCAATTACTTCAGTGTTTTTTTTCAATGAAAAGACATTCTTACTTTTTAATGCTGTTTTGCCTGCAATCTCAGTAATGTATCTTCCGGTTGATGACCGGTTATTATCAAGCACCAGTTGGATCTCACCGGTAATATTCCCTTTTTTATGTTGTTCCCAACGGACCATAGAACCGGCAAAAACCTTTCTCAGGTCTGACATAGTGAATGTGGAATCAGTATTTGATGGGTTAACAATCAATGCAATCGCATCACGCGCAATCATATTCTGATGAATGTCAATATTTTTTGAGGTAAAAAAAGTGGATTCAGCAAGTGTCATTTTGCGGCAGGTAAATGCCACTTTTACAGAATCTTTCAGTAGCGCAGTAAAAACATCGTTTTCAGGACGGTATAAGGGTGTAATATGCCCATCAGGCACATCAATATGAAACATATCGAGTTCACGGTGAATTATGGGCTCAAAGGTATTATCAACAGCAATGCTGATAGTTCCGGTTGTAGTAGTATCAAGGGGTTTGGTTGCAGGGGCATTGCATGCCATGCCAAAAATGCCTAAAAGCAAGCCCAGATATAAATTCCGGTTTATGAGTCCGCATTCTGCCACGATGCCTGTACCTATCATTGATCCTGTCTTTTATTGACTAAAAATACCTTATATAATCTGAAAACTGAATATGTGATGAACAAGCCTCCGATTATATTTTTTTGTACAGGTGGATAGCCGGGCAGGATATTGGATGCCCTTACAATAAGGATACCTGCTACCATTACAGCAAGTGGCAGTGCCAGGCTTAAAACAAGAAGAAACCGCTGAACCAGCGATTTCTTCTCATTACCAGCAAGTTCTTCTTCTGGTTCTATCATTTATTCGTTTCCTTCAAGTCTGAATGTGACAGGCACACTGTAAGATACACGCACAGCATTTCCGTTCTGCCTTCCTGGAGTAAACCGTTTCAACCTTTTTACGGCTGCAACAGCTGCTTCAGCAAGACCGCCACCTAATTCCTGACCTCTAAGAACAGTTACAGCAGTTACCTGACCATCTCTTTCAACTACGAAATTGACAGTAACCCTTCCCTGTATATTGTTTTCCTTGGCCATTGGCGGGTAATGATTCTGCAGGTACTTGTTCAGATCATTCATCAGGTTTCCTTCTCCACCTGGGTACTGAGGTGGGTTTTCAACCGAAACAAATATCTTATTAGGATCCTCTCCTGCTGCAGCTGCTTTGGGTTGATCATCAGGCACATCAACAGGGGCATTCACATCACCTTTTACATCGGCCTTACCCATATCCACTTTCTTGGTTTCTTCAACAGGGGGTGGAATATCTTCCTTCTTTACTTCCTTCATTACCACAGGAGGCGTAAATTTAATCTGTTGTTTCACCGGTGGGGGTGGCTTTACGGGTGGGGGAGGTGGGGGTGGTGGTTTGGTCTGATCAACAGGCGGTGGAGCCTGAAGTGTATTGACCTCCGTGATCACCTGTGCTTTTTGAGTAAAATGAAATTTACTTATAAGTATCGGAAACCCCAGAGCAAGACCAAGACCAATTACTGCAATAAATCCACTGATCACTGCAGTCTTTGAATATTGCTTTCTTAGCTGGTAGGCACCATAAGCCTGATTCCGACCTTCGAAGACCTGGTCAACCCATTCATCTTCCTGTAAGTCTATTTTGAATAAGTTTGCCATATTTTTATTTAACTAATGAAGCGGCCATCTCTTGTTCCTGAGGAATCATGTCAACTATGGCATAACTCCTGATATTGGTAATACTCATTTCGTCGAGTACATCAACCAGGTTCTTGTATTTTGCATTATCGTCTGTTTTAATAAGAACGAACAGAGCCTTATCCTTGAATTCATCAAAAATACGCTTCTCATCGTTCTTAAAAGCTTCCTGCGATATTGCTCCGCGTTGTGCCTGCTTTTTATAGTAGACAATAGAATCTGCTTTCGGATTACGCTTATGGTTCTCCTCGTTCAGCAGCTTTCGCAGCTCGTCTGCCCCATACCCAATGATCTGAGGTTTTACAGCACCCGTCTGCGGGTCATTCATTAAACCCAGGTAATAAACAATCTTATCATTCTTGGTAAGAAGCAGCGTCAATGCCTGGGCAGCATTCAACTTGTTCTTATCAATATCTTTCAAATGTTCGTCCTTTGGCTTCTGTATTTCCATGGTCTTCGGCTTCGCCATAGAAGTCGTGAGCATGAAAAATGTTATTAAGAGAAAGCCAAGATCGACCATAGGTGTAAAGTCAATCTTATTAGATGACTTTTTCCTGGTTTTTTTCTGGCCTTTTTTGTGACTGCCCCCGCCACTGGTATCTATATCTGACATGTCTGTATGATTAAATTATTGCTGACTTCCTGATTCCATGCCTGTAATCAGATTAAAACGATTCGCATCCTGATCCTGTAAAACCTTAATGATCTTGTTGAACACAGGTATTTTAGCGTTGCGGTCACCCTTAATAGCAATTACAGCTTTAGGATTCGCTAATCTTGCTTCCCGAACCCAGTCATAGAAGTCTCTTGTTTTAGCTGCAGTTCCTGTATCTACCGGAATTCCGGTCACAGTTTTCACAACCAGCTGTTTTTGCTGATCAGAACTTTTATCCAAAAATTCTTTTAACTGGGTAAGAGGCACTCCAAACTGATCAAGACTTTCAAAACTTGCATATTCAGCCGCAGTGAAACTCATTTTATATTTCGCGGCAATACCATCAAGGGCTTTTTTCCTTGTTTTAGGACCATCGAACCCAAGGAATACTCTTCCATTAGGATCTACAGAGATCTGAATGGTATTATCCGGTATCGCAATCTGTGCTGTCGAAGTTGGCGTATCGATCTGAATAACTTCGGCAGGCTTGAACTTTGTAGCAAGCATGAAGAAGGTCAGCAGAAGGAAAGCAACGTCAACAAAGGGTGTCATGTCAACCCAGGTACTTTTTCGTGCAACTTTCGCCTTCGCCATAATATTATCTAAATCGTCTTAAAAATGTATTTAATTTCTGCCTGGCCCCCCTTTCAGGAAGTCAGGCAGCTTATCAACTATTTATTTGAATGACGTGAGGCGAATGTCTGAACGATGCTGTAACCAGCCTCGTCAATTGCATAAGTGATCTTATCAATACGGGTGGTAAAGATATTGTAAAGAATAGTTGCAAGGGCAGCATTGGCAATACCTAAAGCTGTATTTACAAGGGCCTCAGAAATACCAGTTGATAAACCGGCAGCATCCACTGCTCCACCCGCAGCTCCAAGTGAGGAGAATGCACGGATCATACCAAGTACAGTTCCAAGAAGGGCAATCAGGGTAGATACAGATGTAAGTGTAGCAATGATCACAAGATTCTTCTCAAGCATAGGCATTTCAAGATTGGTAGATTCTTCAACTTCTTTCTGGATGGTAAGTTGTTTCTGCTCCATATCCATAGTGCTTTCAGTTTCCATTTCCTTGTATTTGTAAAGACTTGACTTTACAATATTGGCAATAGAACCCTGATGAAGATCACATTCCTTGATAGCACCTTCAATATTTCCCAGATTCAGGAAACTGCGGATTTTACGGACAAACTCTGATGAGGAGTACTTTCCAGCTGCGCGGCCGATCGTAATGAAACGTTCCACTGAGAATGCAATATTAATAAGTACAAGACCAACAAGTACCGGAACAATTGCTCCGCCTGTGTACATGATACCCATCCAGTGTGAAAGACCATCTTTTACAGGTGCACCGTGTTCACTATTATCGCCGTTCTGAAAATTAGAAGTACTTCCAAGCAGGTATTTCCAGATTAGATACCCTGCTACAAGGCATAAAATTACCACCAATGAAGCCATTGCTGAATTCGCCTTAGCCTTTTCCGGTGTGGCACTTGTCTTCTTTAATGGTTGTTGAGCTGCTGTTGCCATGTTAAATTAAATTTGTTTTGTTCTTGTTAGTTAGGTTAAA
>JAYWCR010000214.1:0-9445 GCA_043780395.1 Sphingobacteriales bacterium | reverse complement strand
CTTCAGCAGATATTTATAAAAGCTTTCAAAAACCCGCATATAGGAATTCTGGTAACAGCTATTATCTTTAGCGCTGTACATTTTCAGTTCTATGGGTTTTTACCCCGTGTTTTTCTTGGAATGCTCCTGGGCTATCTTTTTTACTGGAGCAAATCAATCTGGTTGAGTGCCGGAGCACATTTTTTTAACAACGGCCTGGCTGTGTTGTCAGCCTCAGTTTCTTCCATGCATACCAAATGGCTTGATTCTGATAGTGTGGCTGAATTCAGCTGGTGGTGGATACTGCTTTCAGCTTTATTAGTTGCTGCAGGCATGAACATCATTCATAATATTTACGTTAAACGGAGAGAAAACACAACCTTATATGGAGAAAGACTGGGTTAAAATATACTCTTCAACTGACCGCATGAACCTTGAGCTGGTAAAACACCTTCTGATTGATCATGCAGTGCAGGTGGTTGAAATAAATAAAGCAGATTCGGCCTATCATTTCGGAAAGGCCGAACTTTATATTCATTCCAATGACTTTGCTTCTGCCATTGAAGTCATTAACAGAATTGAGTTTTCAGGGGATACAAAACAAGAGTAACTAGTTAATATGAAAAATTTGCTTACCAGAATTATTACAGCTTTATTTTTTGGACTGTTATTGATATTTTCTGTGCTGGCAGGCAGGTATTCATTTATCATTTTCTTTGGTGTGATTGCCCTTGTAAGCCTGCTTGAATTTTATACCCTTGTTGAATCTGGGGGCATCAGAATAAACAGGGTTTGGGGAATGATCCTTGCAAGTTTAACGTACCTTTCGGCTGGCCTTTATCAGCTGGGCTATGTTCATTTAAAGTTTTTTTTTTTCCTGCTCCCCTTTCTTTATATAATTTTTATCAGGGAACTGTTCACTCATAATAAAAGACCTTTTCATACCATAGCCCATACCGTGCTTGGCATCGTATATACTGTTTTGCCATTTATACTTTTTAGTTCCATGGCCTTTCTGAATACGGGCAGCCACTATGATTTTCATCCTTGTCTTGGTTTTATCTTCCTTTTATGGGCAAGTGACACAGGAGCCTATTTTACAGGTAAAACCATTGGTCGCCACCTGCTAATGGAACGCGTGTCTCCTAAAAAGACCTGGGAGGGATTGCTGGGTGGCCTGGTGTTAAGCCTGATCACCTCCCTTGGCTTAGCTGTTTTTTTTAAACAGCTAAGCCTTCCTGAATGGGCTGGTATGGCCATTATCATTGTATTTACCGGTACGCTCGGTGACCTGGTTGAATCAATGCTCAAGCGGGAGCTTGACAAAAAGGATTCAGGCAATATATTGCCAGGGCATGGTGGAGCACTTGACAGGTTCGATGGGTTGCTGATTGCTGCTCCGCTCGTTTTTCTTTATTTATTACTCTTGCATTAATTATTAAAAAGAAGTTTATGATTCATAAAGAAGGTATAGTGAGCATTATTGCCGGATCGGTTTTTAGCCTGGTTTTGCTGGGTTCAGCAAAATTGATATTTGGCAGCTATCCTGTGGTATTTATTGGAGCAATAGTGATTGCCCTGTTTGTAATGACAATGCTTATTCAGTTCTTCAGAAATCCTTCAAGGACGATTGTCATGAACGCAGGCCAGGTGCTTGCTCCGGCAGATGGGAAAGTGGTTGTAGTAGAAGAAACTACTGAACCAGAATATCTTAAAGAAATTTGTATCCAGGTATCTATATTCATGTCTCCCTTAAATGTACATGTGAACAGAAACCCTGTTTCCGGTGAGGTAAAGTATATGAAATACCATCCGGGTAAATTCCTTGTTGCATGGCATCCAAAGTCGTCTACAGACAATGAAAGAACTACCGTGGTCTACAAGCTTCCTGATGGTCAGCTGGTAGCTTTAAGACAGATTGCCGGAGCTCTGGCAAGGAGAATTGTCTACTATCTTAAACCAGGAATGAAAGCACTCCAGGGTGAGCAGATGGGTTTTATAAAGTTCGGATCCAGGGTAGATCTCTTTCTTCCTCTTGGAACAAAGATCATGGTCAGCCAGGGTGACCATGTAGTGGGAGGGAAAACTGTGATTGCAGCATTACCGCAGAAATAGATTTTAATTTTTAGACATAAAAAAAGCCTCTGTGTAAATAACAGAGGCTTTTTCACAGGTATATTTTTTAAGAACGTTTTGCTTTAATACGTGCTTTCTTACCAGTAAGACCACGCAGATAAAAGATCTTCGCTCTTCTTACCTTTCCACGGCTGTTCACTTCAATCTTTTCGATATTTGGTGAATTTAATGGGAAAATCCGCTCAACACCAATACTATTGGATATTTTTCTAACGGTAAAGGTCTTATTAGCACCTGTACTGTTCAGTTGAAGTACAACACCCTGGTATAATTGAATACGTTCTTTAGCTCCTTCACGTATTTTATAATGCACAGTAATTGTATCACCTGTCTTGAAAGCGGGAATGTCAGTCCTAATGGTCTGATCGTCAATAAATTTAATTAAGTCCATTTCGTTGGGATAGAGCTTTTCTACAATAAAAAAGCGAGGTGCAAATATATAAGTTTTATTATATAAAACATACAATAACTTATCAAATTCATATAACTTATTTAAGAAGGTCAGGCCTTACTTTACGGGTTTTTTCAAGGGATTTTTCAAACCGCCAGTTCTCAATATCCTTAGGATTTCCGCCTAACAGAACTTCAGGAACTTTGAGCCCCCTGAATTCAGCAGGGCGGCTATAGATAGGCCCTGAAAGCAGCCCATCCTGAAATGAATCTGTCAATGCTGAACTCTCATCGTTAAGTACGCCGGGAATCAGACGGCCAATAGCATCTGTCAGTACTGCTGCAGGAAGTTCACCACCAGACAATACATAGTCACCGATCGAAATTTCACGGGTGATAAACAATTCTCTCACACGTTCATCGATCCCTTTATAATGGCCGCATAAGATGATTATATTTTCGCGCAGAGAAAGTTCATTGGCAATCTGCTGATCGAGCCGTTCACCCTCAGGGGTCATATAAATAAGCTCATCATAAGCACGTTCAGAGAGAAGATGTTCAATGCAGGCAGTAATTGGTGGTGCTGTCATCACCATTCCAGCCCCCCCGCCATACTGGTAATCATCTACATTTCGCTGCTTGTTTGTGGCATAATCTCTCAGATTATGAATATGCAGGGTGAGCAGGCCTTTATCGGCAGCCCTCTTAATGATAGAATGGCTTAAAAAGCTTTCAAATAAGGGGGGATGAACAGAAATTATATCAATACGCATGGCTTTATTTCATTACAGGGATCTCAGAAGGATCCTGTTCGTCTACAAATTTCTTAGACCGTTTCTTTTTTACTGCACGCTCTACAAAAGGGATCTCTGAAATAATTTCACTCGGGCTGAACCTTATGCCCGGAGGTGAGGGTGGTAAATTAAGCTCGGCATGTTTTATTAATGCTGCAGGGTTCATGATGGACACTACCGGTAATTCAAGATGAAGGAATTCATAACGGAAGCGCTCCTTTGTAAGTGCACGCACAGTTATTCCTTTTAACATATAAATGGAAGGCAGCATATTGATAGAAACAAATAAAGAGGGGGAGTGCTTGTAAGCCCCTACGACCAGTTGCTGGGGCCGGTAGCCTACTCCTGTAAAAACCACCGTATCTGAACGGTTTACAGCAAGACTGAAAAAGCCCTGGTTATTACTGATCATGCCCCTGTTACTGCCCCTTATATGGATAGTAATGAAGGAAACCGGCTCGCGGTTAACCGAATCAATTACATAACCGCTTAATTGAACAATGGAACTATCGGCTTTTGTCTGTGCCTTTACTGAAAGCCCCCCAAGGGTAAGGACGACCAGTAAAAGGAAGGCATTTATGTAAACTTTCAATTGATTTTTTATTGAAAACAGACTAACTGCTATTATAGTATCCATCTAAGCCAATTTATTAATCCTGGTTCGTGTAGATTTCTGGAAATCAATTAATTGCCAGGTTCGGTCTTTGTATAAATTTCAAGCAGACCTTCAGGCAGATTAAGGATCAGCTTTTTCTCCGCATCATTGATCTCCACAACAGTCGTTTCATTCAGGGGAACGAGTACCTCGGTTCCATTAAAATCAATTTTGCCAATCCATTGTTGCGGAAAATGCTCTACCTGCTCAAGTTCACCAAGCATACCTGTCTGCTCGTCAAAAACGATATAAGAAATAAGGTCTTTGTAGGTGAATTGTTTTTCAGGCAGAATGTCTTTAGAAATAAAGATTTGCCTGCCAACAAGGGGCTGTGCTTCTTCCTGGCTATAGATGCCGGCAAAATGAATGTACCCTCCCTTCTCCTGGTACTTTATATCCTGAACGGGATAGGGGATCATGCTGCTTCCAACCTGGATATATAAAAGCATGATCGTTTCCGGAACGTCAAGATCCTGGTTCAGAATAAATTTAAGTTCTCCTTTCAGCCCTCTTGTTTTACCGATATGGCCGAATGGAAGGCAATCTTCATTTTTCATATTAAAAGAATCACATGATCAAAGGCATCGTGACATGCCTAAACTAAAAAACCGGCTGTATGCTTGCACATTCAGGCCGGTTCTTAAAGAATATAAAAAGTACAGCGTAATTAAATTAAGCTGGAGTTTCAGTTTCGTCTTGAGCTGCTGCATCTACATCTTCAGATGCTTCAGCTACTGGCTCGGCAACAGGATTTGCGGCTGCCTCAGCTGCAGCTTTCTTAGCGGCAAGTGCTTTGGTCCGGTCTTCCTTAATGCGGGTTTCGATCTGAAGACGGGCTTTTTCACCCTCATCTTTAGCAGTAAGCAGGGAAGATTTTTTTCCATCTACTTTCTGTTGTTTCGTGTCCAGCCAGATCGCGAATTTTTCATCGGCCTGTTCTGTTGTCATAGCTCCTTTTTGTACACCTACATCAAGGTGTCTC
This sequence comes from Sphingobacteriales bacterium, assembly GCA_043780395.1. Taxonomy (GTDB): domain Bacteria; phylum Bacteroidota; class Bacteroidia; order Sphingobacteriales; family Sphingobacteriaceae; genus JANLVJ01. The sequence continues at coordinate 4,509 of JAYWCR010000214.1, read as the reverse complement.
TTATAAAGAGCTCCTTTGTAGGATAAAATAGCATGAGTGGTGTCCGTTGGCTGAGCTCCATTCTTTAACCAGCTTACTGCTAGTTCAAGATTGAGTTCAATCGTCGCCGGATTGGTCAGAGGATTGTAAATTCCAATTTTTTCAATAAATTTACCATCTCTCGGAGCACGTGAATCCGCCACCACAATGTGGTAAAAAGGTTTTCCCTTTCTACCATGTCTTTGTAACCTTATTTTTACGGGCATAATATTTTGTTTAAAAATCCCTTTTCTCCACGAAGGGAGGGCAAAGTTATAAATTATATAGAGTTAATCAAATGCTATTAACTCCTTTATATTCATTTAACTAAATTATTTTTGACCCGCCCGGTCTGAACTTTAGCTCCTTTATTAGATTATCTTGGCATCTTTAACAAGTACCCACCTTAGTATATGCTTAGAATTGCAATTGATATGGACGATGTGCTGGCATACTCAGCACAGAAAGCAGTAAAGGCGTTTATTGCAGAACATGGTTTTGGCCCTACGATGGATGAGTTGAACGGCAGGCATCTGAAAGAGACAGTACCTCCGGAATACCAGGAAAAGATCGTTTCTTACTTTTATAAAAAGGGGTTTTTACGTGATGTCGATGTGATTGAAGACAGCCAGGAAATAGTAAAGCAGCTATATGAAAAGCATGAGGTCTTTATTGTTTCTGCTGCAATGGAAATGCCTTTTTCCCTTGAAGATAAATACCTCTGGCTTGAAGAATACTTTCCTTTTATTCATTGGAAAAGAATCGTGTTCTGCGGGGATAAGAGCATTATAGATGCAGATGTGCTGATCGACGACCGTTCCTATAATTTTGACCGGTTCACAGGCCGGCCTCTTTTATTTACAGCACACCATAACCTGGGTATAGAAGGCTATGAGCGGGTGAATAACTGGAAAGAAGTAGCCGGCCTGCTGCTCTGATAAAGTTTACTGCCTGTTAACTGGGCCTTCCTCCTCCTCCCATATTTCCCATTTTACGCATCATATGTGCGGCAGTGGCAGGGTTGGACATGGTACGCATCATTTTGCGCATATCATCAAATTGTTTGATCAGCTTGTTCACCTCTCCGATAGTAAGACCGCAACCGGTAGCAATTCTCTGGCGGCGGCTCAGATTAATAGAATCTGGATTTTCTCTTTCAAAGGGCGTCATGGACTGGATGATAGCCTCTACCCCTTTGAATGCATTTTCATCGATCTCCGTATTTTTTAATGCTTTGCCAACTCCGGGGATCATCCCCATAAGGTCTTTAATATTTCCCATTTTCTTGATCTGCTGGATCTGGTTCAGGAAATCATTAAAATCAAATGTATTTTTCCGGATCTTCCTCTGAAGCTCAATGGCTTCCTTTTCATTGAACTGTTCCTGTGCACGTTCAACAAGGGATACCACATCGCCCATCCCCAGGATCCGGGAAGCCATACGGTCAGGATAGAATAGTTCGAGGGCATCGAGCTTTTCACCTGAACTGATAAACTTTATGGGCTTATTGACAATGGATTTTATAGAAAGAGCGGCTCCACCACGGGTATCTCCATCCATTTTTGTAAGCACAACCCCTGTAAAATCAAGCCGGTCATTAAATGTCTTGGCTGTATTCACCGCATCCTGCCCGGTCATAGAATCGACCACAAATAAAATTTCTGCAGGCTTCAGTTCTGTTTTAAGCCTGCTGATCTCATCCATCATTGCCTCATCTACGGCCAGACGGCCTGCCGTATCAATAATGATCACCTGGTTATGATCCTGCTGCGCCTGTTTTACGGCTTGCAATGCTATTTCAACCGGGCTTTTGCTTTCTGGCATGGAGAAAACAGTAATACCTGTCTGATTTCCCAGAATGGTTAACTGTTCAATGGCAGCTGGCCTGTACACATCAGCAGCAACCAGGAGTGGCTTTTTACCCTGTGACTTCAGGTGCAGGGCAAGTTTTGCACTAAAGGTAGTTTTACCGGAACCCTGCAAGCCGGCCATAAGAATGATAGTCGGGCTAGCCTTGAGGTTCAGTTCTGTATGCTGCCCTCCCATCAGGTCGGTCAGTTCATCATTCATGATCTTCACCAAAAGCTGGCCTGGTGAGACGGAGGTGAGAACATTTTGCCCGATTGCTTTTTCCTTTACTGTATCCGTAAAAGTTTTAGCTGTTTTAAAGTTAACGTCGGCATCCAGAAGCGCCTTACGGATCTCCTTCATTGTTTCAGCCACATTAATCTCCGTTATTTTTCCCTGTCCCTTAAGAACTTTAAAGGCCCGGTCAAGCTTATCAGATAAATTATCAAACATTCTTATCAAATTTTGCCTGCAATTTACGATAAGTAAAACGAAGATTCTTAAGAACCCGGTTGAACATTAATATAGTAATTGAGCGTATCGGGCCTGACCTGGTTTTTCCCGATGCCTGAAGGAAGGATCAGGGTGGTCCAATTATTACTGTTGGGATGAACGGTCCTTTTTACTGAACCAATCCACAGGTCTTCAGGCATCTCAAAATCAGCAACTGAAACCTTCCATTTATACATGAGCTGCCGTCCGTCCGCACTGTAATGAGTTTCCAGCACGGGGATCGTTGTAAATTCAAGGTACTGCCTGAACACAGGTTCCAGGTTCTTTCCTGACTGCTCACAGATATAGGCGATCACCTGGCTTCCATCTACTGTCTGATGCCGGAAATGCTGGTTAAGCCCTTTCAGTATGGCAAACCAGGTGCTGTCATTGGCAATGATATGACGAACTGTGTTCAGCATATTGGCTCCCTTGTTATATATATCAGATGACCCATCCTGATTTATGCCGTATGTTCCGATACAGGGCCTGTCATTCTTAATTGTTTTTCTGAGTCCGTTTAAATAAAGCTGACCTTTTTCATATCCGAACCTGCATTCTACATATAAAGATTCAGCATAGGTGGCAAAAGCCTCATGGACCCATGAATCGGCAATGTCACGGGTAGTAATATTATTTCCGAACCATTCATGTGCACTCTCATGAACGATAATGAAATCCCAGAGCAGACCGATCCCTGTTCCGGAAAGATCTGTACCCCTGTACCCGTTCTTGAAATCATTTCCATAGGCAACGGCACTTTGGTGTTCCATCCCCAGGTAAGTGCTCTCTACCAGTTTATACCCGTCTTCCGGAAAAGGATAAGGTCCAAAGTACCTGGTCAGGCAGCCAAGCATGCCGCTAACCTGTTTAAATTGCCGGCGTGCCTGTTTCAGATGATTTGGCAATACATAATACTCAAGGGTAAGGTCACCGAAATGATCAGAGAATGACGTATATTTTCCGATATAAAGGGTAACATCATAATTATTTATAGGGTTTCTTACCAGCCAGTCAAAGCGGGTATAGGCATTGCCATCATCATGGGTCTGGATAAGCCGTCCGTTGGAAATTGCGGTAAGTCCCCGGGGCACATGTACGCTGATCTCCATGGAATCGGGCTCATCGCTCTGATGATCTTTTTCGGGCCACCATAAACTGGCCCCTGTTCCCTGGCATGATACATCGATCCAGGGATTGCCCGACACATCTTTTTCCCAGGTAAAACCGCCATCCCAGGGAGGGTTGCGGGCAATTACCGGATTTCCTGAATAGTAAAATTCAATGATAACGGTCTGGCCTGGTTGAAAGGGTTTTGGGAAATGTATAAACACCGCATTTCCATCCCGCCTGTATGGCAAAAGGGTCCCGGTCCACCGGATGCTGTCGACGTTCATGTTTTTGAACAGATCGAGCTGCATATCAGCCATGGCACGCACAGCAGTAAAACGGATGGTATTTGATCCTGAAATAAACTTTTTTTCAGGATCAACTTTTACATCCAGATGGTAGAACCGCACATCAAAACAAGTTCTTAAAGGGCTTAAATATCCACGCAAACTATCAGCATGGGATGGTGTTGTAAGGGTGTCTGGCGCAGCTGCAAATACACTGAATGAGCATAGTGCAAGTGCCCAGATCAGAAATGATCGGGCCATGGATTGAATAAAAGAATAATCAACGATAAGGAATTTTATTTATTTTGGCAGCTAACTAAACTAATAAACCATGTTTGACCAGATTCTTCAATTAGTCAGAGAGCAGGCTACCGAGCTCCTTTCCGCATCGGCAAGCCTTCCGGCAAGCCAGCATGAGGCTGTGGCGAATGAAGCTGGTGAAAGTATTCAGGAAACTATTAAAGAAAAGGTTGGCCAGGGAAAACTGACAGAGCTTATGGATCTGATGAAAGGGAATACCGGAATGGAAAACTCTGTGACAGCCTCTGCAGTAGAAAACCTTGCAGGCCGTCTGACCTCAAACCATGGAATGGGAACGGAACTTGCCCGGTCTGTTTCAGAATCCCTGATTCCAGGGCTTATGAAACAGTTTGTGCAGAAAGCAACAGACCCTAATGACGATTCTATAAATATTAAAGGGATGATCAGCCAGCTTACAGGTGGCTCATTTAATATGGGAAGCGTTTTAGGTATG
>JAYWCR010000213.1:0-4258 GCA_043780395.1 Sphingobacteriales bacterium | reverse complement strand
TCCCGGTTCCAGTAACCGAGCCTTTCGAGGTAGTTCACCTCCAGGCTATAGAAACCAAATTCTTCGGTCACCTTTCCGCGGAGCAGGTAGCAGCCGCTTCCGCGGATAGGATATTTCTTATACACGGGGGGAAAGTGGACTGTATCTATCCAATGCCCTTGCTGATCTATAAAAGTTCCGAAACACATCGTTTCCCCTTTTACCGTGCGGGTAGGTTTCAGGGTCACCAGCTGGCCGATAATCTGCACCTCCTGCTTATGGAAACTTTTCAGGTCCGAGGCCCGGACACTTTCAAGATGCTGGTTTGAAAGCAGCTTGAATACAGGTTCAATGGTGAAACCAAGCAGATCAATCTCATCGAGCATATTTTCACGTTCATCAAAATCAAGGGTAGGCAGGGTATAGCTCTTATTCCTGCGGTGCTGGAAGAGCTCCATGCGTTCGGGTGCTTTATTGGTTTTATTGATAATGAAATGCGCAGCCCACATAAGTTCCTGCTTGCTTTTACCGGTAAACCGGAAGCCATTGATGCGGATCAGCAGCAATATCTGCTCCAGGCTGATGGCTACCCTTGACAGGAACTCATCAAAAGAGGTAAAGGGGCCGCGTGCCTGCCGCTCTTCAAGCAGGTGTTCTACGGTCTTTTTCTCCAGACTGTCGATATGAATAAAACCCAGGTGAATAAGCGTTCCCCTGATCGAGGTAAGCATCTGGCTATGATTGACGCAAGGGGCTTCGATCTGGGCGCCGCACATGCGGGCTTCATGGAAATAGAACTCTGTACGGTAGAAACCACCGAAATTATTGATCACTCCAACCATAAATTCCAGCGGGTAATAGGTCTTTAAAAACAGGCTCTGATAGCTTTCTACGGCGAAGGAAGCCGAATGGCCTTTAGCAAAGGAATAACCGGCAAAGCTTTCGATCTGGCGCCAGATCTCCTGAGCCAGGGCCTGGGTATAGCCTTTTGCCTTGCAGTTGACGAAATACTGCTCGCGGATGCGCTGGAATTCTTCCCTTGAACGGTACTTGCCCGACATACCCCTGCGCAATACATCGGCCTGACCCAGGTCCAGGCCTGCAAAGATATTGGCCACCTTGATCACATCTTCCTGATAGACCATAACGCCGTATGTTTCGGGCATAATATCAAGCATCACCGGATGCATGGTTTTTCGCTTTTCCGGAAATTTATGAAGCAGTATGTACTGGCGCATCATGCCCGACTGGGCTACGCCGGGCCTGATGATCGAGCTTGCAGCAACAAGGCCGAGGTAATCATTGGTTTCAAGTTTGGAGAGCAACATGCGCATGGCAGGTGATTCCACATAGAAGCAGCCCATGGTATGCCCGCGGTTCAGATGGGCGGCAATGAGCGGATCCTTTTTGAAATCATCTATGCGGAATACATCGATATCAATGCCCTGGTTATGCTTTACGATATCCACGACTTCACGGATATGGCCAAGACCCCGCTGGCTGAGAATGTCAAACTTGAACAGCCCTATATCTTCGGCCTCGATCATGCTGAACTGCGAGGTAGGGAAACCCTTGGGCGGCATACTGGTAGCCGTATAGGTATAGATGGGTTTTTCAGAAATGAGGATTCCTCCTGCATGAATACTCAGATAGCTGGGAAAATCACGCAGGTATTCGGCATATTTATAGACCAGCTCTCCAATTTGTGTATTGGGTATGATTTTCATATAGCCGGCAATCAGCTCCTCAATTTCCGCCACCGGAAGGCCGAATACTTTGCCGAGCTCACGCATCACTGAACGTACCTGGAAGGTATTGTATGTGGCCAGCAGGCAGGTATGCTCAGTTCCATACTTGTTAAAAATATACTGGATAATAGCATCCCTGTCTTTCCAGGAGAAGTCTATATCAAAATCTGGAGCGTTCTCCCTGTAAAGGTTCAGAAAGCGCTCAAAATACAGATCAAGGTCTAGCGGGTCTACATCCGTAATACGCAGGCAATAAGCAATGATGCTGTTGGCCCCGCTTCCACGGCCCACATAATAAAAACCCTGCTCGCGGGCATAACGTACGATATCCCAGTTGATCAGAAAATAGGAAACAAAGTTCTTCTGGATGATCAGGTCCAGTTCTTTTTCAATGCGGTCGGTGATCTTCTGGTCAATGACCGTATACCTGAAAAGCGCACCTGCAAGGGCTTTTTCTTTTAACGCCTGCGCATCTTCATTCAGTGAACTGTAAAAGCAGATCCTGTTCTTGCTTTTTTTAAATTCAAACGAAATTTGACAGCCTGCAATTAAAGCTGCAGCATTTTCAAGCAGAAAGGGCGCCTGTTTGAAACAGGTTTCCATACCCGCCTTCGAGAGCATCAGTTCATTGGCATTGGCAGTTCCTTCTACAGTGAGCTTGCTGAGCAGAATGTTCTGGTCCATGGCAAGCATGAGCCTGTGGGCATTATGATCTTTCTTGGTCTGAAAGGTAACCGGCTGCAGGGCAACCAGCTTTTCAGGATGCTCCATGAGCGGGGAGAAGCGCAGCTGGTTTAGCTGTTCATGGGTTACGCCAATAAATTCATGGTCTTCCAGTTCGTAGAAAAAACCAGCTTCGCTAACCTGCAAAGCCCGTTTTGCAGGGGTCTTTATGGAATGTAAAGGTTCAGGTATCTCAGTGTGTTCTTCAGTGGTTTTATGGACAGGCGAATACGGATAGATAAAGTAGACATGCTCCAGCAGGGGAGCCCTCTGGGGGAAATCCTCTCCCGAATGGAGATGCTGGGAGAGGAAACGGTTCAGGTTGGCAAACCCTTCTTCATTGCGGGCCAGGCCCACATAAACCTGTCGCTGCTGGTTCCTGAGATCAATACCCAGTACAGGTCTGATACCATATTTTACAGCCTCGGACAAAATCTCCAGGCAGCCGGAAGTATTGTTGATGTCGGTCAGGGCAAAGCTGGTACAGCCTTGGTCTACAGCATTCTTAAGCAGCTTTTTGATTGAAAGCGTCCCGTATTTAAAGCTGTAGTAACTATGGCAGTTGAGAAACATGGCAGTCGCTTGTTTCGTGTTTATATTATTAACAATCTAATGTTAACAATATAGTCAAATTAAGTTCCTGCAATCTATCGGCACTTTACTTTGATGTCAGAATCAGCGCTCACATTAAAAAGAGGTATATTATAATGTGAGCTTCTCAAACAGAACTACCTCATTCATGTTTCCACTTTCTATGGTAAACATCTAAAAATGGGAAGGAAGGCTTTATTTAATATGGTATTTGACAAGCTTTTATCTGATAAGACCAGAGAAAAAAGCGAAAGGGTCATTCTGGTCATTGCAATTTTCAGTTTCCTCATTCATTTAATGCTTATATACCTGGTTTCAGTAAATATTATTTCCAATAAATCAGATTCGGAACTCCTGAAAAGCCCAATTGCTGCCATCTACACCCCCTTCTCATTCATTCTGGTGTATGAAGTGTATCTGCTCATTTATTATTTGCCCAAATCCATAACCACTTATATCAGCAAGCAGTATGAAATTATCACCCTGATCATTATCCGCAGAACATTTAAAGACCTGGCTAACCTGAAGCTCTCTTCAGAATGGTTTAAGATCAAATATGATTTGCAATTCACCTTTGATCTGATTGCCTCTATTCTGATCTTCTACCTGCTTTATTTATTTTATTTCCAGAGTCAGGCCCGCTATAAGGGTAAGAAGCCAGAAATTGTGGAAGGAAGCAGTATAGCAAGTTTCATTCAGTTAAAGAAAATTATTGCAGCCTCCTTGGTGCCTGTTTTACTGATTCTGGCGATCTATACCTTTATTACCTGGATGACAGGTACACTTAACCAGTCTAATCATTCAACCATTGATTTCAAGAATATTAATAATATCTTTTTTGACCAGTTCTTTACCGTACTTATTGTGGTAGATGTAATTCTGCTTTTATTCTCCTTTTTTCATACTGATGAATTTTATAAGGTTATTCGCAATTCAGGATTTATCATTTCTACCATCCTGATCCGGTTATCCTTTTCTGTAAACGGATATATCAATACGATCCTGATCGTGTTTGCCATCATTTACGGTCTGCTGATCCTGACAATTCACAACAAGTATGAAAAGAATATTCTGGTGGTGGATGTCTGAGTGTGTGTTCTTATAAGGTAAAAATATTAACTTATAGGAAAGTTTAGCTTAGAGAGGCTTATTATTTGTAAGGAGGAAAATATGAAAAAATCTCCTCTTTTATACGCGGCTATCGTCTGCCTGAGCAT
>JAYWCR010000212.1:0-10372 GCA_043780395.1 Sphingobacteriales bacterium | reverse complement strand
CCGGTGAGGTATTATTTATTGTGGAGGAATAACTGATACCTCCATCCGTTCCCATGATCATGCGGCTGGATGATCCAGGCGCATATACATAGGTATGGTGATCGGCATGCACATAGGATGATTCGGTAGCCGGATAATTCCACCCGCTTACCTGGATCCAGGTAGCGCCGCCATCTATTGACTTCTGGGCATCCAGACTTCCGCATAACAGGGTATTGGCATCATTCGGATCCACAGCAATGGCCAGGGCATACCAGCCCTGATTATTTGAAAAGGTTTCCGTGGGAACAGTGGCAACCGTCCATGAATTCGTTGCACGGTTATAACGCTGGATGGAAGAAATATTAGTAGATGAATTGGTACCTTCAAAAAGCCCGTAAACGGTATTGGCGTCGCCCGGCGCACAGGCAAGCTTGATCCGCAGCCAGTCGTTATCTGAACTGGTTACAACACCCAGCGTATTGGGCGTGATGATTGTCCATTTATCAGCATTGCCCTGGCTGGTTCCATTGGCTGCCTGCCCTGAAAAATAAACCTGGCCAGTTGAAAAATCGCCTGTAGATGCATAGAGGTCTCCATTGGCAGCAAGCTCCAGGTCAGCACCGTCGGTTGTATATCCAGAGCCAATGACCTGTTTCCAGGTCTGGCCTCCGTCAGATGATTTCTGAATACCATAATAATGACCTGCCATATAAATGCTGCCGTTATTATCAACCACCAGGCTTGCTATATAGGAGAATTTCCGGCTGCTTGATAAATTAGCCCATGTCTGACCCCCGTCTGTACTTTTCCAGATCCCCAGCCCTTTGGTATAGACCCCAAAGCTTTCACCCGTCGAGGCATAGATGATCTGTGGATTCTTAGGATCCTGGGCTATGAAGCTGATTGCTATATTATCGAAAAAGTCATTGATCTTGGCCCATCTGACCGGGCTTGCAGTAATATCTGTGGATACCCAGAGCCCCCCGCCAACACCGCCGGCAAAGACCTTTTTATAACCATTTGCCTGATCGTTCAGGTCAAAGATCAAGCCTCGGGTTCTCCCTCCTACATTCGTGGGGCCTCTTTCAGACCATGGTATTGAAGAAATAGGAGCCGTCTGGCTGGCGTTTGATCCGCTTTTATTAGCTTTTGCTGCAGGTTTGAGCACCAGATTGCGGTAGGCATTGGCCGGGATTATCCGCTCAACCGGCACGGAATGGAGAGCGGGGTCCATCATCCGGTCATTTTCCTGCCTTGCACGGTTATAAACATCAGAATCGCCTACACGCGTAGTTGGCAGGCCAACATTCTGCCCCTGTGACAGTTGAGGAAATAAAAGAAAAATAAAAGAACACAGGAGTAGAAGTTTAAATTTCATCGGTGAAGGATATAATTTACCCTAAACGAAGTAAAGAACTATACCTCGATGAATAAGCAGGTTTTAATATAACATTATTATTACAATATAATAAGTTAATATTCAAAACATTTATAATGAAATAATACTTAACAAAATAAAAAATTGACTCAGATATTTCCCCTGATATAAAAAATACTTAATTCACAGTGAACAGATACACTCCTGAATCAGAGGTATTTCCCAGAAGATCATGGGTGATCACCTTCCATGAATAGCTGGTTCCTGAAACAACCGTCACGCCGGGAAGGGTCATCGCCGTAATGCCCGATTTAAAGAGAACCGGAATGCTGGCCTTGCCAAAGTAAACATCATAGCTGGCTATGTTATTTGATACACTGTTCCCGGCCCAGGTAAGTGAGATCAGGTTATTGGTTGCCGTAATGCTCTGGCCAAATAAGGGTGCGGTAATGGTTGCCGGAAAGGGTGGATAACTTATAATTCCCGGCCCGGCATTGTAGAATTCGGAGGCCAGACTGGGCGTATTTACCGTTGAGGTGCTTGATTGCGAGATTACATACCATGAATAGGGTGTATTTCTCAAAAGGTTTAAGGCAAGAGAATTCGTAGCTGATACCTGGGTGCTGGTAATTCCTGTCAGCAGGTTCTTTACAGAGAGTACATAACTGGTTGTATGCAGGCTTGCCGTCCAGCTGAAGCTGATAGTGCTCTGGGTGGGCGAGAGCACGGTGCCGCTGGTGCAGGCTGCCGCATTCAGGGGTAAGAGAAGGGCTGCAATGCCAGGGGCAGGAGGCAGTACAGGTTTAGATTTACTGCATGAAAAAAGCTGTACAGTAAGTATAAAGATGAGTAAATGTTTCATGTAGGTATTTTCTTGCAGATGAACTTATTTCCTGATTATTTTAAATGATCTCTCTTCACTTCCGGTATTTAGCTTCAGCAGGTAAACACCTGCATTCAGCACGGGTAAATTCAGCTGAACGATCCCTGATCTGTTTACTGAATGTGAGGCGTAGACCTGACTACCGTCAAGTGAATAAATAGTAATATCTGCAACCGGCAACATGGCAGGGCCGAGGTCTATATTCAGTACCGAGCTAAATGGATTTGGAAAGACCTGTTCTTCCTCCGTGACCCGCATTTTTCTGGTAACTGTACCCTGGCATAATTTACCAGTACTTACAGTCAGTACATTTGTTCCTTTTGCCAGTGCCAGATCCAGGTGGTTCTGCGTAGTTGCAGACTGAATGCCGTTCAGGTTAATCAGATACGTATCTGCCCCCGTAAGGTCTACACTTAAAACTTTGCTTGTTTTATCATATGCGGTATAAACGCTGAGGTCAAAGGGCTGGGCAACCACTGCCGTAAAACATTCCTGATAACCCGGCTGGGAAGGCAGGGTCATACAAACCGTATAAGAGCCGGCAGCCAGGGCGGTAAATGATGTTGATGATGTGAAAGGGCTGGAAATATTAAGCCCATTTCCGGTAAGGGTAGCTATATAAGACTGGTTCTGAATGGCTGCAACTGCAATAGTCCCATTTAAAGATCCCACACAGCTTGCACTTGTATTGGTAAGGGTAAAATTTGTAGCAGGAAGGCTGAATACCAGACTGGCCACCAGGGCTGAAGAGGTCTGGAACTGTTCGTTCTGAACCAAGCGAACCGTATAGGACCCGCTGGTACTGGCCGTATAACTGGCTGTGGTAGCTCCGGGAATCACCAGGCCATTCTGCATCCATTGATTTGTATAGCCTGAAACCGGCTGGGTTGACATGACTACCGAGCCTCCGGTCTGGAAGCTTAGAGGCCCTGCAGCTGCAATAGATGGTACGGGAATAGATGACTGACTTGACGACTCAGGCAGGGTTGTGGTGAACATACCCCTGCCATAGGTAGCCGCTGCAAGCGTACGGTCACTGGCCCTGAACTGAAGCATATCGATCTGGGCATTGGCGAGGCCTGAATTCGAAGGATTCCAGACAGTGCTGGTTCCCTTGAGCAGGTCGGTTGACCATACGCCAAGCTGGGTGGCTATAATGGAGCGGGTTGCATCGCCCGGGTAGAACATCACCCAGCGGACCGGCATATCCGGCAGATTTCCCTGGATCAGGGTCCAGACAGGGTTAGAGGCAAAAGCATTCTGCGTTTCGTAAACTGTACCTGCACCATAATTTGAAAAGGTGACCAGTATATGGTTCTCTGAGGCTGGGTCAATGGCAATTCCTGAAACAGAGGTATAGGCTCCGATCGGGGTGGCATTGGGTGTTAAAATGATACTCGCCGTATTGGCCGAACCATTTGCATTATCCACTACAGCAATGGTTCCATTGTCCAGACCAAAGTAGGTGCGGTTTGCTGTGATCGGAGAAATTGTTACACTGGTCACATTTGCTGAATTAAAGCCAGCAACAGGGATAGACAGGCCGTCTTTGGTGGAAGCTGCAGCGACATTGTTCCAGCGGAAATAAGCACCTGGTGCATCGCCTGAATAAAGTGTCTTTATATTGCTGTCATAGCCTGAAGCATTGATAAAACTACCCTTCGTGTTAAAATTAACCTCATTAAAGGTGACTCCATTATCAACAGATACAAAGCGGTCATTATAGGTATAGGAAGTGATCTGGACATTCGGGGTTATCTGATCAATAAAAGTATCGGCTCCATCCCCGTCAGAGGCGAGGGACGTTGTCCCCAGACCCGGAAGGCTGAATTGCTGGGAGCCATTATCCTGGGCACCTGCAAGCGCATAATTTAGGGAAGTAGGGTGCAGGGCAATGGAATAGAACTGGGTTACATTGTATCCGGTATTGACATTCATAAACTCGGGCCCAGCACCGCTTGTCACATTTGCAGAGGGTGTATAATAGACCCCGCCATCTGTACCCATTAATAAGCGGGAAGATGAACCTGGGGCATAGGTATAGGTATGATGGTCAACATGCACATTCGAATTTGCAGTTGCCCAGGTAGCGCCCCCGTTGGTTGACCAGTATTGAAACAGGCTACCTGCAAAAAGTATGTTTGCATTGTTAGGATCCACTGCGATGGCAATGGCATACCAGGCCTGTTTATTGGCGAAGGTTCTGGGAGGAATAGTTTTAACTGTCCATTTTCCCGTAGTCTTTGAATAGCGCTGAATGGAGCTTACATTGCTATTGCCTCCCTCAAAGATGGCATAGGCAGTATTGGCATCACCAGGTGCACAACCTATCTTGATCCGCTCCCAGTTGGTCGTCAAGGTAGTCAGGGCGCCTGTTACATCGGGGGTAATATTGGTCCATGTACCTGCATTGCCGGTATTTACTCCATTATTTGCATCGGAAAGAAAGATCTGTCCATTCTCTGCATCGCCCAGACAGGCATAGAGGTCACCATTGGCAGCCAGTTCCAGGTCTTCCCCATCAAGCGATGCTCCGATAACGGGTGAGCCGGCAACTTCTATCCATGTTGTACCCCCATCTGTAGATTTTTGAATGCCCCCACTCAGGGCTGAAAAATAAACATTCCCATTCAGATCAACCAGAATGCTGGTGATATAGGAAAATGAATTTGTGGAAGGCAGGCGTGTCCAGGTAGTACCTCCATCTATGGATTTCCAGACACCCAGCCCTTTGGTCATCACTCCAAAGCCTTCACCTGTACCTGCGTACATGATCTTTGGGTTTAAAGGGTTCTGAATCAAGCAGCTGATGGAAATATTATCGAAGAAATCATTTATTTTATTCCAGGTAACTGTACTTGCAGTAATATCTGTTGTATACCAGATACCGCCGCCAACGCCGCCGGCAAAAACCTTTTTATAACCATTAGCCTTATCGTTCAGATCAAAGAGTAGAGCCCGTGTACGGCCGCCCACATTGGTAGGTCCGCGTTCGGTCCAGGTGATCGAAGAAACGGAGGGCTGGGTACCTGCAGTTGCTGCATGGGTTATCTGGAGTTTTGATCTTTTGGCCACAGGAGCCTGAAGCAGCTGGTCGCGGATGATCCTTGCCTGAATGATCCGTTCTAAGGGAACAGTTCTCAGTGCCGGATCCCGGGTACGGTTAAATTCCTGCAGACCCCGGTTGTAGACATCACTGTCCCTGATCACCCTGCTGTTGACAACCGGGCCGGTATTTATAGAAAGTGGTTTGGATTTTTGTGCCATCACCTGGAAAGGGAGAATCAGAGAGGCGTATAAAAAAGCAGAACGTAAAAGTTTTATCCTCATATCGAATTGGCAAAATCTCTTCTTACGTAAGGCTGGAGAAAAAGTTCTTCCTGTTAGAAATGTAAAATAACCATAGCGATTAACATTTTCTTAGACTAACTTTAGCTTAACTCACAGGTTAAAATATTTTAACAAATGAAAGAGGCAGCTGTAAAAAGGGGATTCACAGCAAGTGAATACCTCCAAACCGAAAGGCAGGAACAAGGTAAAAATGAGTATTTCAAAGGTGTTATCTTTTCTATGTTTGCCTCTGACAGGAATCATACACTTATTAACAAAAATCTCTCAGCTTTGCTGAAGCCTGTTCTTTCGGATCAGTCATGCACGGGTTATGAGAATGATATGCGCCTGCATATACCCCAAAAAAGGCTTTATACGTACTCAGACTTCATGGTGGTTTGCGGGGCTCCTGAATTAATGCCAGGGGTTGAAGCAGATAATCTTCTGAATCCGATCCTTATTGTAGAAATTATTTCGCCCTGTACAAAATTCTATGACCAGGGACGAAAGTTCCAGCTCTATCAGGCTATTCTCACACTCAGGCAATATATCATGATTGATTCTACCATCCCATTTCAGGTAGAAACCTTTTCCCTCATGGATGAGGCCGTGTGGGAGTCTAAAACCCTTAACGGGGCAGAAACGTTGCTTCATTTTGATTCTATAAACTATAGTCTTCCCTTAAGAGAAATCTATTCAGAGACTACTTTTTAATCAATTTAATCTATCTCTTCATAAATACTATTGATTTTGTTTATGTAACGAAAGTGTATACTTTTGGAAACATTAAAAAATCAATATGAACATCAAATCGTCCCTTACGATCATGTTAGCCTTAGTTGCCGGCCTTTCACAAGCTCAGCAAAAAACGTTAACCACCAATAACGGTGCACCCATCGGTGATAATCAGAACTCACAGACCATCGGTAATAATGGCCCCAGCTTGCTGCAAGACATTAACCTGGTTGAAAAACTAGCTTCTTTTGACCGTGAGCGTATTCCTGAGCGTGTGGTACATGCAAGAGGTGCTGGTGCATTTGGTGTATTTACCAGTGCTGGTGATTTCTCTGCCTATACCAAGGCTTCTTTGTTCTCCGCTGCCGGTAAATCAACAGATGTTTTCACCCGTTTCTCTACCGTGATTAACCCTAAAGGTTCACCTGAAACCCTTAGAGATCCCCGCGGTTTTGCTGTAAAGTTCTATACTGAGCAGGGAAATTATGATATCGTAGGGATCCATTTACCTATCTTTTTTATCCGTGATGCCATTAAATTCCCGGATATGGTTCATTCATTAAAGCCTTCTCCGATCACCAACAGAGGCGATGCAAACCGTTACTTCGATTTCTTCTCACATCAGCCCGAGTCAACAAATATGCTGACCCGTTTATATACAGATCTGGGAATTCCTGCCAATTACCGTCAGATGGATGGCTCAAGTGTGCATGCTTTCAAATGGATCAACCAAAAAGGAGAGATCACTTATGTGAAATATACCTGGAAAACTTTGCAGGGTGTGAAAAACCTGACTACCGAAGAGGCTGCAGCCATCCAGGCAACTGATTTCAACAATGCAACACATGATCTTTATGATAATATCAAGGCAGGTAATTTTCCAACATGGGAACTTTATGTGCAGATGATCAAGCCGGCAGATTTTGCAAAACTTGATTTTAATCCCCTTGATGCAACCAAAGTATGGCCTGTAAAAGATGCCAAAATGGTATTGATCGGTAAGATGACCCTGAACAAATGGCCTACGAATTTCTTTGAGCAGGTTGAGCAGAGTGCATTCTCTCCGGGAACATTAGTACCCGGTATCGAAGCTTCTGAAGACAAGCTTTTACAAGGCCGTTTATTCTCGTATTTCGATACAGAGCGGTATAGAATCGGTGCTAATTTCCAGTCCTTGCCAGTAAATGCACCGAAGGTGGCTGTAAATTCTTACAACCAGGATGGTGCCATGAGTAACCGTCAGAAAACCTCTGATATCAATTATCAGCCAAGTGTTGCTACAGGCGAATATAAAGATGATAACGCTTATAAGTATTCTTCAACCAATTACGGTGCTGCAACTACCCAGCATAAAATTGATAAGTCAAATGACTTCAAGCAGGCAGGTGAATACTACCGTGCATTAACTGAAGGCGAGAAAGTAAACCTTATCAAGAACCTGGTAGGTGATCTGGGTGATGTAACCAATCGTAAGGTGGTAAGTATTATGATCGGTCATTTTTACATGGCTGATTCTGATTTCGGAATCCGTCTGGCAACTGCCCTAAAGTACACAAGAGAAGAAGTGACTGCTGCTGTGATGGCAAAATAAAGTTCATAGTAGAGTATCCCATAATATTGCAATGGAGGGCTTCGGCCCTCTTTTGTTGTATAAGAACCTTTTTGGTACCAGTTCCGTAAAAGATTTTCAAGATTCAATCCTCCCTGTTTTTATGAAAAAGATCCTTCTTTTTGTCTGCGCAATGATCCTTTCAAGAGCTGCTTTTTCACAGGATATTTTTTCTGCTGCCCGTGAAAATGATACCATAGCCCTGGTAAGGTATCTGGAGCGCGGAGTAAAGATAGATACTACCGACGGCAGGGGATCTACACCCCTGATCGTTGCAGTTTACAATGAAAATGAAGCGGCTGCCCGAATTTTATTGAAGAAAGGAGCCAAACCTGATGTAGGTGATCTGGCAGGAAATACCGCCATGATGGGCGCCTGTTATAAGGGGCTCATCCCTATGGTACATATGCTTACAGAGCATAAATGTAATATCAATACCCTGAATTTAAACGGAGCCACGGCCCTGATCTTTGCCGCAACCTTTGGCCGTACTGAAATTATAAAATACCTGCTTGCCCATCATGCAGATGCCACCATTAAAGACAGATTTGGTAAAACCGCGCTGGATTATGCGATCAATCAGGAAAATAATGAGGTTGTAGCGCTTCTTTGTTTTAAATGTATAAAACCCTTATAGCCTCACTAAAGAGTGGATTTTTTTGCGATGCTCATCAGTTCTGTAAATCAGTTATTTGATCATTATGAAATAAAAAGAGATAAAAATAAAATAGTGTAACATTAACGAAGGTGTTGAGTATAAGGTCTTATCCAATTATCTCAGCTGGATGAATCCCGATTTAGAAATACTTCCTAAGCCGGATAATAAACACAATCGTTACGTTATTTTTATGAAAAAAAACTTTACCAGGTCCGTACTGCTCTCCCCTCTTAAGAAGATTGGTTATCTGCTCTTCATTTTTACCATGTTTGCCCCGCTGGTAAAAGCAGCTATAAAGGACCCGGTCAGCATGTTCCTGGAGATCAAGGCAAGAAATGTATTCCCGGTATCAGCACCCTTCATTGCTGGTATAAAGTACACCTGTAGCACTGTCAACAAAGTAACTTCGCTAAGCAAAGACAGGGTAAACCGGAGTGGTGGTTTTACGCCTGTTTTCAGAACTGCGCCTGTTGCTTTCATACCTAAAACTATTCGTGGAACAGCAGCATCCGTCACACCTTCAGAAAACGGTAGAGCCTGGGAATCTGGTGTCACTGCTGAGTCAGGCACGACTGAGGCACCTGCGTCCAAGGACGAGGATGAACCCATGGCCTCCTCTTCGCTGCTTGCACCAACGATTATTTCATATAGCCCCAGGCGCGGGAAGCCAGGATCGAATTTTACGATCATCGGTACCAACTTAAAAGACCTGACTTCTTTTCGTATTGGTAAAAAAGATGCAGTCGTAGTGTCCAACACAGGGACAAAGATCGTAGGGAAAATTTTGCCAGGTACGATAAGCGGATCAATTAACCTTTCAACCAAGAAAGGTATTGCTTCAAGTAGCAATTATTTTACGATACCGGCAGGTTTCAGCCAAACAGTTCAAGGTGATTTCACCGGTCCTTCACCTAACAATAGTATATCCGGAGGTGGCACTACGACCGGGCTTGGAGGAGCAGTTAGTATTTCTGGAGATGGGAATACCGTCTTAGTAGGGCAGGTGACCTATGGGACTTATGGGGGTGCAATTGTATATACCCGTACCCAGGGTGTCTTTACTCAGCAGCAAATCCTTGTAGGTTCTGGTGCTCAGTCAACTGGCTATCAGGGGAGTAACGAAGGCTCTGCTGTAGCTTTAAGCTTTGATGGAAGTATAGCTGTTGTTGCTGGAAATGCTGATGGGACCAATGGTTCTGTTTGGGTCTTTCACAAGAATGGAACAACCTGGACACAGACTGGATCTAAAATTAAACCAACTACAGCAGGGAATGGTTTTGGTAGTTGTCTTGCATTTGATATGTATGGGGAGTTATTTATAGGCTTTCCTGGAGATAATAATGGTGTGGGAAGTGTACAAATATATCACAATGGTGGTTCTAACGTCTTTAGCTCTTCAGGTTCTATTGCTGCACAAGCGGGAGATAAAGGGTTTGGCTATTCAATAGCAATTTCACTTGCAGGTGGACCGAATAGAAATGAAACTATGATTGTAGGCGCACCTGCATTTAATAATAATTCTGGAGACATAAGTATGTATACGGGCCAAAGTAGTACTTGGACTTATGCTAATCGCACAAGTAGTGCAAGTGCAACTGCAGGTGCCTTTTTTGGAGCATCAGTAGCCGTAAGTACTGATCAATCTAATATTTTAATAGGCCAGCCTTTTGATAATAATAATAATGGGGGTGCTGTCATCCAGTATAGTTATACGAACGGTGCTTTTAATTTTATTAAAAAGATAATCGAGAGCACAGGGGGGGGGTACCAGTTCGGTGCATCTATAGCTCTGAGTAG
>JAYWCR010000211.1:0-7045 GCA_043780395.1 Sphingobacteriales bacterium | reverse complement strand
CCCTTTGCAAGTTCAGGTAGCTTCTGCCCTCCGAATAAAAGCAGTGCTGCAACCATGATCAGCATCATTTCGGGTCCGCCAATGTCCAAAAACAGTAAGGTTGTATTAAGCATATTATTTAGTTTTTATTTTATTCAGCTGGCAAGATGGTCCGACTCCTATGTCACCCCATAGTACTTTTAACTAGGTAAATAGGACTATTTTAATATCAAAGATACGATATATTCGAGTGCATGGTTTTTAGAATCAATTTAATTACAGGCAAGCTTGTTCAATTAGCCAGCCATTGAGACGGATTCATGGGTGTTTTTCCCTTCCAGACCTGGAACTGGCAACTTGGACCTTGTTCGTCATCAGTGGCCACCGTGCCGATCGCCTCTTTTGTAGTTACTTTCTGCCCTCTTTTTACATTTACTGATTTAAGATTGCTGTAAACAGTAAAATACTCCCCATGCCGGAGTATAATTGCCAGAAGCCCATCAATTG
Organism: Sphingobacteriales bacterium; assembly: GCA_043780395.1. Lineage (GTDB taxonomy): Bacteria > Bacteroidota > Bacteroidia > Sphingobacteriales > Sphingobacteriaceae > JANLVJ01. The sequence goes on along the minus strand of JAYWCR010000211.1, from coordinate 6,559 downwards.
GAACTACCTCTGTAACTTCACCGCTAAAAACAGCCCTGACACTTGCCCCTGCCACCGTTTCAAAGGTAATACCTGGTGAATTAATCTTTACCCTTGGCAATAAGGGGTCTTCATGAATACCAAAAGGTTCGATGATCCGCCCTCTGCGTTCAACGGGCCATGGAAGCTGCCCCCTGTTATCTGTAAACTGATTGGAAAGCCTGGCTGCTTCAGGCGTAAGCACAAGATTTGCTGAACTGCTGGAGCTTTTAGGAATATTGGTCTTGGAGGCAGCGGATGCGTTCGCTGCTTCTCTGGCCCTTGCTTCCTCCTCTGCCCTGCGCCGGGCTTCTTCAATCTCGCGGCGTATCGCATATTGAATGGCATTGTTCAGCCTGCGCATCTCATGCTGGTGCCTTACAAGCTGACCTTCCAGTTTCTTACTTTGCTTTTGCAACTGACCATAGTTCTTTGCCTGCTGGTTCTTTTCAAGATCGAGCTGTTTCTTCTGCTTTTGCTGCTCTCCAAAAAGCTGGTCTTCTTCATGCTTGTTCTTATCCAGCACCTGGATCTTTCCATGGATCCGGTTCTGGGTATTGGTAATGGTCTGAACCTGCTCGCGGCGATATCTTGAAAACTCTTCAAGGTATTTCATTCTGTTATAAGCCTGGTTAAAAGAGGATGCGGAAAATACAAACATAAGTTTGTTATAGGCTCCCTGATTCGTATAGGCGTACCGGATCATAATAGCGTATTCCTTTTTCAGTTTCTCTTCTTCTGTCTGCAATGAGCTGATATTATGCTTATTGTCAGAAATTTCATAGCTCAGGTTCCTGATCTGTGAATTAATCGTTTCCATCAGCGACTGGCGGGTCTGGATCTGGCTTCCAAGAGTGCGCAGTTCTTTCATCGTCACATTCTTATTCTGTTCTGTTTCAGTAAGTACTTTACTGGTGTTCTCAATTTCACGCTGGAGCTGCTGTTTCTTTTTTAACAGCTCGATCTTGGACTGGGCATAACTATTACCTGCCAGAAATAAAAAGATGAAAAAGATTGTATAAACAGTGCTGTTTTTTTTCATCAGGTTGCCCTGGCTATTCAGCCGGCGAATTAAATGGGAATTCAAGAGTTTCATTAAGGTCTACTTTCCGGTATGATAAATTAAGTTTTACAGCATTTGATTTCATACGGGAAGAAATTGCAATTGACTGGGGAATATTTTTGGCACCAACAAGAGTGAAGTCACTATAGCTCACATGCAGATGCTGGTCCTGGCTATGGTTCTCCAGATCAAGATCGGTAGGCTTGAAGAGCTGGTTAAACTTCACATTCACGTTCAGAGAGTCTTTCAGACCGCTTATTTCAAAACCAAGGGCCTGAATTATTTTATAGGAATCATCCTCAGTAATAAAACCACCCGGCTTATTGCCTGTCAGGATCGCCTCCAGGGTTTTGAAATTAAAACCAGGACCTCCATATTTTTTCACCAGGTCAAACCCCTTATGGGTATAGACACCCTGTAAAATATTCAGCACCTTAATACTGTCAGGTGTGATCAGCGCCTGGGCAACCGGAAGAAAGCCTGCATTGATATAGGCCCAGATGATCTTGTTTTTCTTAATCCGCACATTTATACTGGCCGAATGCCTGTTGCCATTCAGCTCAATATCAAGCTTGCCTTTAGCGCTGAAGGTCTGGTAGTCCAGGTCTGCAGAATCTGTTTTAATAAAGAAATTCCTTTTCAGAAGATCCGCATTGGAGGTAACGGGCAGAACAGGCGCTTGCTTGACAAGGTTTTTTCTGCTTTTGCAGGCTGTAAGCGAAAGTATAGCCAGAACAAACAGCACACTTTTATTCATAGATTTTTTTGTTAGCAATTTTTTTATCCAAATTTAAATCCTTTGAGCCAAAAGCCTTGGCTTTTTTCCAACTTTCTACTGCCTGATCGATTTTCCCGGATTTAAAGAGAATATCTCCATAATGTGCCCTCAGTGTCCCATTCATTTTTGTGTCATGGGCCATGGCTTTATGTATCCAACCTGAGGCCTGGCTCAATTTAAGCTCTTGATACAGGATCCAGGCCAGGGTATCCTCATAATTAGAATTATCAGGTTCAATAGTTGTGGCCTTTAATGCCATCACCGCAGCCTGTGAAAGATTTTTTTTTCGCATGCTCAGGTAATAGGCATAATTATTTAAAGTGCCTGCATCATTTGGCCTGCGCCTGAGGCTTTCATCATAAGCCTGCTCTGACTTTTGAAAGTCACCCATCCCCTGATAGGCCTCTCCCAGCACCTCATAGATCCTGGCTTCAAGGTCTGTCTGCCCATTTGCCAGAACCAGGCCGGATTTAAGACTGCTGACTGATTTTTTATAGTTTTTCAGCTGGTTATAGCTTAGGCCCAGATACCAGTAAAGTATGCCCTGATTGGGAAAACAGGCCATCGCTTCAGCCGAATGCCTCGAGGCCAGAAGAAAATCATGCAGCGTAAGATCAGAAACAATAAGGCTTGCCCAGAGACCGAAATTTTCGCGGTTCTGTTCCAGTACTTTTATAACGGCATCCCGGCCTTCTCTGGTATCTTCAGGCACCTGAACAAGAAAATTTGCATAGATTCCCTGAGCCTGAACATCGTCAGGATAATTCCTGGCAATGAGCCTTGCCAGTTGAAGGCCCTCATTCTGGTCACCTGAATGATTCTGTACATAATTATCATTGAGAAGCTGCTTTTTTTGGGCAAGGTCTACATCCTCAGAATTGAAGACGTTTTTCAGGGCCTGGAAGGCCTTTTTTTTGCTACCCTGCTGCCGGTAATAGTCTGAAAGTGCAAGCTGGGCAAAACCATTACCTGAATCTATTTCAATAGCTTTCTGTAGGGATGCAAAATTTCGGGCTGAATCATTTTCTGCCTGATAGATCTGGGCAAGAAGCAGGTAATACCTGGGCTCGGATGGATTTTCCCTGATCAGACCCTTCATGCTTTCAAGGGCTTTATCGGGCCGGCCTGTTTTAAGGAAGATCTTTTGTTTCTGGAATTCCATTTCTTCCCGCCCGGGGCTTACCTTTTCTGCCTTGTTGAGCACGCTGATAGCGGCTTCATACTCCCTGGCATTTGTAAGTGCATTTGCCTGGGCAAGGTAGTAGTTGACTTTATCGGGTTCAAGCGAACTCATATGCCTGTATACCTGGGCAAGCCTGGTAAAATCTTCTTTCTGATCATAAATGGTAGCCAGTAAATTGAGGTACCAGATCTGATCAGGTTTTAGGATCAATGCTTTATTGATGTACACCAGGGCTTCACCAAAATTCTGAGCGCTTACCCTTGCAAGAGCAAGCTCGTAATAAGCAGCATCGTTGGTCGGATCATATTTAAGGCATTCATTGAAATTCTCAATTGCCGCCTCTGCATTGCCGCTGATCTTGTTGCCAAGACCTTTCAGGAAATAGAATTTGCAATTTATGCTGTCAGCAGCTTTGATATAGGCAAGACGTGAAAGATAGGAATCAGGCTTCGGCCCCTTTGAACTTTTCATTGCAGGGAGAGCCTGGGCGTTCAGCTCCGCGCCATACAGACCTTTCAAAAAGCATAGAATCAACAAGGCTCTGCCTGCAACCATATCAACCCTTATTAATAGCCTGCTCAATTTAACGTATTATAATTATTTTATGAATTTTTAGCTCATTAATAACTAAAATCCGCGCTGGAACTATGATTTACCGGTATGGCCATAACCACCTTCACCCCTGAGTGTTTCAGACAGGGCCTCTACTGGATCCCAGCTGATATGCTCATATCTTGCAATGACCATCTGTGCAATGCGATCGCCCGTTGAAATCCTGAATACTTCAAGCGAATAATTTACCAGCAAAACCTTTAGTTCTCCGCGGTAATCCGGGTCAATGGTACCTGGTGAATTTAGAATACTGATGCCGTGTTTGAAGGCAAGACCACTGCGCGGGCGGATCTGTGCTTCAACCCCTTTTGGAAGTTCCAGGTAGATCCCTGTAGGAACAAGAATCCTGTCTCCTGGCTCCAGCAGCAGATCCTCTGAAATAAAGGCCCGCAAATCCATACCTGCGGCCATTTCAGTTTCGTAAGCAGGAAGCAGATTGTCAGACTTATTTATAATTTTTATGGTCATATGAGTTTAGTTATACTTTCAGGCCCCCTGATTTCAGAAGCCTTCGCAAATTATCCTTTTCGATCCAGCTGATCATTCCGATAAAGGAGAGAAATATCAGGTTTCCGATCCAGACATTTCTGTTGAATACTACAAAGGAAAGAAATACCAGCACGACTGAACTGCCGATGACCAGCAGATTTCTGCGAAGTTTATAAGGGATCGGATAATGCTTCTGTCCCCAGAGATAAGAGCATACCATCATCGTAAAATAAGCAGCCATCGTTGTCCAGGCCGAGCCCATATAACCCATATAGGGAATAAGCAGGGGATTCATCACAATAGTGATCAGGGCTCCGATACCGGAAATATAAAACGCATACCGGGTCTGATCTGAAAGTTTATACCAGATTGAAAGGTTCATATAGATACCAAGGCATACATAACCCATCAGAATAACGGGTACGATCTTCAGTCCCGACCAGTAATGGCGGTTATTTATAAAGTATTTTAGCCATTCAATATTGCATACGATACCTAAAAAGATCACGGCCACGATCATAATGAAATAGTCCATAATCAGGGCATAGGTCTTTTTTGCATCGGGATGGGAAGCATGATTAAAAAAGAAAGGTTCTGCACCCAGTCTGAATCCCTGTATAAAGAGATTCAGGAATACAGCAAGTTTATAGCAGGCCCCATAGATACCAAGCTGAATGAGGTTCTGGCCACCCTGCCCGGGCAGTAATGCTTTCAGGTAGATCTTGTCGAGGTTTTCGTTTATAGTAAAGGAGATGTTTGCAACAAGTACCGGCCAGCTATAGCCCAGCATCTGCCTGAGCAGGGGAAAACTGAATTTTAACCTGAATGATGACATTTCAGGCAGCAGAAGCAGGAAAGTAAACACACTGGCAGCAAGGTTTGAAATAAAGATATACCCAATCCAGTTTGCTTTATAATAAGGATGGATAAACTGCCCCAGACTTGTCTGGGATGCTGCCAGCCTGGGAAGCAGGAATATAAAGAACAGATTCAGCAGTATATACAGAAGAATATTACTGCATTTCAAAAAAGCATAGCGCACCGGGCGGCCTTCTGCCCGCAGCCGGGCAAAGGGAATCACTGAAATATTGTCCAGGACGATGATCCATAAAAAGAACTGGACATATGCGTGGTAATCAACAGCTACATGGGTCACATTATGCTGGAGAAAACCCAGTACAAACTCCATGTTCAGCACACCTACCAGAATAAAAAGTACTGAAGTACAAAGCAGCGTCAGGAAAGTATCATTAAATACTTCAGGGTTGTTCTTCTCCTTGTTCAGGTATCTGAAATAGGTTGTTTCCATTCCAAAGGTCAGAATGGCGCTGATCAGGGAGGTCCATGAGTATAGTTCCGTTAGAACCCCGTACTGGTCCGGCGAAAAATGCCGTACATAGACAGGCGTCAGAAAAAAACTTAATGTTCTGGCTGCAATAGTACTGAATCCGTAAATGGCCGTTTGTCCGGCAAACTTTCTTAGTGTTGACAAATGTGTATTCCTGAATTAAAACAGCTACCTGATGACTTCAAAATTACGGTATGATTTCCCGGAAACTTCTTCTACTTCTACAGATTCCACGATCGCATATTCTGGCCCTTCCTGGCACCATTCAAGGAATTGTTCCATCATCTGACTGTCGCCTTCGGCCTCAACGGTGATGGTACCGTCTTTTTCATTATGAATGGTGCCCCTAATCTTTAGCTGATCGGCCACAGCTTTCGTGGATGCACGAAATTCCACCCCCTGCACTCTTCCCTTTATTTTAATTCTCAGATACTTCATTAAACAATTAAATTTTTTCAAAGATAAGCATGTCGCGGATCAAGCCACAGAATTTTACACGCTTCAACTCCAGGTGGCCAGTTTATTTTTCTCACGCTGAAATTCAGCCCAGAGCGTGGCAAGGATCTCAGAGGCAGGCAGGATCTCATGGATCAGGCTTGTTACCTGGCCTATTTCAAGTTCACCTTCTTCAAGATCGCCTTCAAACATACCCTTCCGGGCTCTTCCCCTTGCCAGGATCTCACTGAGCTCCGGAGCCTCCGCACCCCGGAGTTCTGCTTCGTGAACCTGCCGGAAGAAATTATTTTTCACCAGACGTACCGGAGCCAGTTTCTTCAGGGCCAGCATTGTATCCCCTTCCTGCAAGCTGGTGAGCAGATGTTTAAACTTTTCATGGGCCGAGCTTTCCACAGAGGCTGCAAAGCGCGACCCAACCTGAACAGCTTCCGCACCCAGGGCAATACAGGCCAGCATGCTGCGGCCATCGGCAATACCACCAGCGGCAATTAATGGAATATGGATCTGATCCCTGACTGCCGGGATAAGGCAGAGGGTGGTCGTTTCTTCCCTGCCGTTATGCCCCCCTGCTTCGAAACCTTCTGCAACCACCGCATCAACCCCTGCAAGCTG
>JAYWCR010000210.1:0-4405 GCA_043780395.1 Sphingobacteriales bacterium | reverse complement strand
GGTCATGTTCCTGCAGGTGAGTTTTGCGATGGTATATTCTACGATGATTATTCTAAAAAGGTGATCAGCTGCAACGGCAAAACTAAAAATATGACGGTGATCGATCCATTAACCGATAAGGCAATAGCCACGATACAACTTACCGGATGGCCTGAAACTGCTGTCAGTGATGGTGCTGGCAGGGTCTATGTGAATAATTCAGAAAAGGCCGAGGTTGATGTGATTGATATGGCTACTTATAAAGTTATTCATAGGTGGCCAAATGCTCCGGCAAAAGGAGCTGCCGGGCTTGCTATAGACCGCAAAAATATGCTTCTCTTTGCCAGTTGTGATGGCAATACGCTGATAGTCATGAGTGCACGCACCGGAAAGATTATAGCGCAGCTACCCATCGGAGATGAATCAGATGCAGTAGGGTTTGACAGCAAGCTTAACATGATCTATTCTTCTAATGGCGAGGGTACGATGACCGTGATCCATGAAATTACACCTACCAGATTTAAGGTAGTTCAAAACCTTAAAACAAAAAAAGGTTCCCGTACGCTGACAGTTGACCAGACTACGCATAAGCTCTATTCAGCTACCGGCGAATTTGCCCCTAAGAAACCCGGTGAGTTCAGGCCCTCTTTAATCCCCGGAACTTTTCAGGTACTGTCGATGTCTTATTAACTGTGAGCCAACCCTTTCTATTCCCTTTTCAGACCAGTAAATGCGGCTTGGTCTTATAGGTTTCGTATAAAAACTCGCCGAAAAGGGTATTTGCCCAGGCAAACCATTTGCGGGTGAATTTTGATGCATCGTTCTTATGAAAAGATTCATGCATGAAGCCTGTACCTGCATTGCTGTTCTTCAGCATTTCAATGCATTGCTTTATTTCCTGGTCACTGGTACTGGTGAGGCCGCGAATGATAATACCCAAAGGCCAGATCATATCCCTGCCGGCATGAGGGCCGCCTATCCCCTGGCCTGCAATTCCTTTGAAGAAAAAAGGGTTATTCAATGACAAAAGCATTTTGCGGGTATTCTGATAAATGGGATCTTCCTTAGCTAGCGCATTCAGATAAGGCAGGCCCAGCAGGCTAGGTACATTGGCATCATCCATCAGGTTATAACTTCCGTATCCGTTCACTTCATAGGCATAGATCTTACCGTATTCAGGATGGTCGATGATAGCATATTTCTTCAGGGCGGCATCAACCTCAGCAGCAAGTGCTGACAGATCTGCAGCAAGCATATCATCTTTGGACACTTGCCTGACCATTTCTGCCGCCTGGGTTAAACTGACCACTGCAAAGAAGTTCGAGGGTATGAGGTACATAAAAATTGTCGCATCATCACTCGGGCGGAATGCGGAACAGATCAGGCCTACCGGCTTGACGGGATATCCATATCCATTTAACGGAACTCCATCCGTTGCCCAGGAAGTACTTCTCTGGAAACTATAGGGGCCTTCATGCTCTTTACGCTGCTGCTCTTTGAAGGTCTGAAGGGTAAGCTTAACAGCCTCTTTCCACCGGGCATCAAAGGGAGTAACATCACCCGTTAATTTCCAGTATTGATGTGCCAGCCTGATGGGGTAGCATAAAGAGTCAATTTCCCATTTGCGTTCATGCAGGCCAGGCTTCATATCGGTGACATCCTTTTCCCATTCACCGGTCTTGGTCGCATCGTCATAAAAGGCATTTGCATAAGGGTCACGTAAAATACAGATAACCTGCCTGTTGATGACACCTGCAATAAGCTGCTGAAGATTTTTATCTTTTTTCATAAAATGCAGGTAAGGCCAGACCTGGGCACTGCTGTCGCGCAGCCACATTGCATCAATATCACCGGTAATGACATAGGTATCAGGCTTTGACCCATTCATCTTAAAGTTTACGGTGGTATCAAGGGTATTGGGAAAGCAGTTACCAAACAGCCAGCCCAATTCTTTATCCTTTACTGCCGACTTAAATTCTGTAATGGTCTCTTCAATCACCTTGCTATTGAATTTCCGCTGATTTACAGCAAGCCTTACTACAGGAAAAGCTCCTTTGGCAAAGGAAGGGGAACGTGTAAGCATTAAGCTGACACCTCCAAGTGCGGAAGTGCTGATGAATTTACGCCTGTTCATAATTTATTCTATATGTAAGAAATGTAAGTACAATTTAGCGCAATAATATATTAAGTCATTCACATGGTTACTGTAGACTAATGCTTATAGTAACCTGATTTTTAGAAAACTACGTTCCCAGCCAGCTGTTTAAAAAATAAAAGATATATGGAAAAATTTGCCTTGCTGGCCCGTGTGGAAGCAAAACCCGGAAAAGAGAACCAGGTACTTGAATTTTTAAAATCAGCCCTGCCCCTGGCCCAGGAAGAGCCCGATACTATCAGGTGGTATGCCCTGAAAATTGGTCCTTCTACCTTTGGCATCTTTGATACCTTTGAAACAGAGGACGGCCGCAAGGCACACCTTTCAGGTAAGATTGCAGCAGCCCTGATGGCAGGTGCCTCAGAACTTCTGGCAAAAGACCCGATCATTGAGCAGGTAGAGCTGATTGCTATTAAATAAGTAAATGCCCTTATTTCAGGTACGGGCTTTTAAAGTCCAGTTTTTTAAGCCCGTTCTGAACTTCGGGGCAGCTCATGAAAAGTTTCCATGGCAGGCCGGTACGGTAATTTTCGATCATCACAATTTCGGGTCCCTGATCTATGGCCAGGTAGGAAGTAGCAAACCAGAAATGGGAAAGGCTGAAGGCATCGGCAAGCCCATACCCACCCCAGAGTTTTAAGCCCAGCTCTCCATAAAAGAATTTTAATGCTTTCATTGAGTATTCAGGTGTGTAAGGAAAAGCTGAAATTGCTGCTGTTGGACTGATCACACTCAGGTCATTTGTAGGAGAATGAGCGCCATATCCCTGGAAGTTATCGCTGGCAGTAAGCCCCCAGCAGTCCTGTGTATAGCCGGCAAAATGCTTTGGATTATCCAGGCAATAGGCCCGGTTGATCAGCGTATGATGGGTGTTCTGGATCCAGTAATCTGCATACCTGTCTTTAAGACCTCTGGGATCCAGACCAAGAAAAGAGTATTGCGAAAAAAATAAAGGCCCTCCATAATCAAATCCCAGAGGAAGTAAATAATCGTAAAAGGTTTTTCCATTTATAAAATTATCACCCGATGCCCAGCCTTTATGGTATACGTTTGAATCAATGGGAAAATGATCAGATGAGGCCGCCAGTACATACGTGATCAGGCATTCATTATATCCATGAATAGGGAAGTTCATAGCCCAACCAAACTTCGGGCTCCAATGCCAGTAAAGCACCTGCTCCCCCCCTTTGGTAAACCAGTTCCATTCAACCCGGTTCCAGAGAAGATTGATGGTTTTACGCAGGTCTGTTTCTACCAGATCACTCCTGTCAAAATACTGGCGTGCAGTGAGCAGGCCCTCGAACAGATAGGAAGTTTCAACAAGGTCAGCGCCATCATCTTTCGGGCTAAAGGGAATTACCTTTCCTGTTTCCCCGTTCATCCAGTGAGGAAAGGCTCCATGAAATGAATCTGCATTCTCTAAAAATCTGACTATCTTCTGAAGGCGGCCTGCTGCAGCCTTACGACTAATCCACTGGCGGCTGGCAGCCACCACAATGGCCATAATGCCAAAGCCTGAACCACCGGTCGTCACCACCTCATTCCCATAATGAAAACTCGTATTACTCCGTTCCCGGGCCATCCCGCTTACCGGATGTCCGAAATCCCAAAAATAGCGGAAGGTCTGACGCTGCACCTGATCAAGCAGGGCACTGTCAGACAATTTGCGGATCTGCCCGGCAGGTGCAATAGTCTCCTGGGCTGAAGCTCGAAACCCAAAAAAAATATATATCAGAAAAAAACAGAAAATGATTTTTTTCATAATTAAGATCCCTTAATAGCCAGGATTCTGCGTCAGGTGGTTATTGCTTAACTGAATCTGTACCAGCGGAATAGGAAGGTAATGATTCTTACTGGTATATGCCTTACCCTGGAGTATAAAGGCAGCAGATGCTGTACCTGGCGCAATAAGATCCTGCCTTGTCAGGTCAAAAGACCGGTCGTGTTCCAAAGCCATTTCGATCCGGCGTTCATGCCAGATAACGGACTGAAGAGATGCCGGGGTTACCAGAGGTCCAAGACCTGCACGCTGGCGGAGCTGGTTGAGATCAGAAATAGCAAGTGCTGACTGGCCCAGCGCATTTGCTGCCTCTGCCTGCATAAGCAATACATCTGCAAGGCGAAGTATGATCATGTCTTTAGGCAGGTAATCATTGCTCCCGCAATAAGATTCCCGTGTGCGGCTATGATAGGCCTTATAATTATAATAAGTACCCTGAACTGAATCAGAACTGGGAATGCGGAAACCGTCCCATAGAAGTGTGCCCTTAT
>JAYWCR010000209.1:0-2610 GCA_043780395.1 Sphingobacteriales bacterium | reverse complement strand
GATGAGTTCAGGGTACCGGAAGCAGAAATCACTAAAGACTAGTATCTTCAATATTGTCAACACAGTCCATGAAAGGTGAGGTGCTTATATTAATTCCCGTTTACAAAGAAAATATATCTGTTTTGGAGTCAGCTTCCCTGAAGCAGCTCCTTGAAGTCACTGGGGGAAAATATCCTGTCAGATTCATTGCACCTGCCGGCCTGCCTGTAAAGAACTATCTTGACCTGGTACATGACCATTCTGATGTGGAGTTCTCATTTTTTAAACCGTTCTATTTTAAAGGATTAACAGGCTACAACCGCTTACTGATGAACCCGGAACTTTACAACCGGTTTATTGACTGGGAGTATGTCCTGATCTATCACCTCGATGCGTTTATATTTTCAGACCAGATCGCACACTGGTGTTCAATGGGTTATGATAATATCGGAGCTCCGATTTATGAATACGATCATACTTCAGACCCAAAGAATTATCTTGGAATAGGAAATGGTGGTTTTTGTCTGCGAAAAACTGCTTCCTGCCTGAGAGTGTTGAAAAGCTTTAAAGTTGTCTATCCGTTTCAGGAAATTACGGCTGATTTTCTGAACTATAGTTTTAAAGGGAAAATAGCAAGGGCCTTTTACTATCTGGATATGTTCAGCACCCTGGGAAGCCGGGCAAATTTTCGCATGAACCGCATAAAGTTAAACGAAGATATTTTCTGGGGAAAACTGGTACCTGCAGCTTTTGACTGGTACAGGGTTCCGGATTGTCTTACTGCGGCCAGATTCAGTCTGGAATATAACAGTGCTGAGCTGTTCATGAAAAACAATAAAGTTCTGCCCTTCGGATGCCACGGCTGGGACAAGCCTCTGTTGCGTGATTTCTGGAGGCCTCATTTCCTGAAATATGGAATTACACTTTAAGTCTGCAATGAAAGTTCTGCACCTACCTGAATCATTTTTACCTTTTCATACTGGCGGCAAGGAAACCTATACCCTGAACCTGATAAAGTCACTTACCAGACTGGATGTAGAAAGTAAGGTGCTGATCCATCGGAAAAAAGGATATCCTGAATCTTCCTATATATACGATACTGTTCAGGTAGAAGTATTACCTGAAATAGAAGGGTATGGAAGCCGTAAAAGTGTTTATAACAGATCTTACCCTTCCATTCCCGGATTTGCAGCTTATCTGAAGGCACAACGGCCCGACCTTGTTCATTTTCACGATTTTTCAGGAGGCGCAAGTCTCACGCATCTGAAAGAAGTAAAAAAACAGGGAATAAAGGCAGTCATGACCTATCATTCTCCCGGGCAATCCTGCATGCAGCGTTCTTTGCTTCATGCAGGAAAGGCTATATGTTCAGGAAAACTGGACCTGACAGTATGTACCAACTGCCTGTTCCTTAGCAATGGAATAAATCCGCTTGTAAGCCGGCTCTTTTCATCCATGCCAACCGGATTCACAATTGGAGATACCGACTCTGCCTTAAAAAGGGCATTCACTGCCAGATCAGCTACAAAACTCTTCATTGACTCATTTTATGAAGGCATTTCTCTGTTCGATAAGATCCATGTGCATGCAAAATGGGTGCATGACCTGTTCATTCTGAATAAGATCCATGAAAGCCAGTTATTCAAGGCAAGGATTGCAGGGCCTCCAGGCCTGGAAAGACCAGATCGGAACTTACCTGTTGCTTTTAGCAAAGAGAGGCCTTTAAGGATGGTATTTTCGGGCAGGTGTGAATCTATAAAAGGGATCCATATACTTATTGAGGCCGCCTTGCAGTTGCCCGCCGATGCTCCAATTGAATTTCACTTTTTCGGCCCATCCTGGAAAAGCGTTTATGGCGGATCCCTGGCTGAAAAAGTAAAAAATGATCTCAGGTTTAAAGCACCTGTTCTTATAGATCCTTCGGAGATGCTTTATCATCTGCAGTCTATGGATATGATGGTAGTTCCTTCAATCTGGCCTGAGACAGGCCCCCTGTCTATGCTTGAAGCCTTTGCTGCCGGCCTTCCCGTGATTGGCAGCAATGCCGGGGGGATTCCTGAATGGATTGAACATGGCAGGAACGGTTTACTTTTTGAAATGGGGAATGCCGCAGATTTATGCAACATGATCAGTTCAGTGCTGGAGGCACCTGAATATTTAAGTGCGCTCTGTTCAAATGTAGAAGTAACAAGAAATATGGATAAGCTTGCCGGGGAAATATCACAGCTTTACAGAGATATTACCGCCTGAGGAATATCGGGTCAATTAATTAAAATCACCCATGAAGATCTTACATATTTCACCCTATGCGCTAAGAGGAGGCTGTGAGAAAAACTGTTTTCATTTTATCAGGGCAGCTGGTGAACATCTGAATGAGCTTATCATTCTTGGTGTACAGGGCCCGATGTCAGCAGACTGGAAGGAGCTGGGAATTGAGACAGCACATCTGGATATCCTGAAATTATCTCCCTATAAATTCTGGGAATCGTTAAAAGCCCGGTTAAAGGGCCGGCGGTATGACCTTGTCATATACTGGAGTACAGTCAGGCTGCCTGTCGTGCTTTCAGCCATTAGCCCAAGTACTGACAATGTAAGATTATACCTTGGCAACCCTTCATCCTATACAGGCCT
>JAYWCR010000208.1:0-11969 GCA_043780395.1 Sphingobacteriales bacterium | reverse complement strand
TGCTGACGGATCGAATGGAGTAATTCTGGTTACCACAAAAACAGGTAATTCAGGGCCACCACTGATCACGTATTCATTTACGGGTCAGATGGAAAGTCTCTCCTACCTGCCTCCGCAGAATACCCAGTTCGGAAGTTATGGCGGGGAAGGAGCAGGTAGCATATTTGGCGTGAACGGCGGTATGGGGCAGTACCCCGCCACAGACCGGAATGGAAATTATTTATACCAGCCTTATGAGAACCAGAGTTTCGGACCTCAGTTCAACGGAAAAATGGTTCCCCTGGGCGGGCCCGTGCAGATCCATCATAAAGATGGTTCAATTACCCTTGATACCCTGAAAGTTCCCTATAGCTACCATGGAAAAGGAGTCGCTGACTGGTTTAAAACAGCTTATACCCTGCAGCATGATTTCAGCTTTTCAAATGGAAGCAAGGATAACGGGTTCTATTTCTCTGCCCAGGATGTTTTCAAGACCGGGGTTATCCCGAATGAAAATTATGAGCGGACTGGTTTCAGGGTAAATGGAAATAACAAAAAGGGCATCTTCTTCATGGATTATTCTGCCTACTACAACCGGAGTACAAGCAAACAGGTAGGGGGCTCATTTTTTCAGGACCGGTCTTATTATTTCAATGCGTTCCAGACCCCTGGCCAGGTACCTGTAAACTTATTGCAGGATCCCAATACGCCTTATTCAGATGTAAACGGGTATTTCAGCAGTTATTCTACGAATCCAGCCTGGCAGTCAAATCATTCATTCAAGAGAACAAAGGATGATCGGTTTCTGGGAAGCATCTCTATGGGCATCAAACCTACAGACTGGCTTACCCTGACAGGCAGGGGAGGCATTACCTATGACGGATTTACGCGCAAGGATACCAAAGATGCGGTAATCTTTAGTCCGTACGCCCTTTCTGATCCAACGGGGACCTCTGATATGGCCTCTCAGGTAAAAATGTCACCGTCCTATTCGAGAGCAGATGCATCAAATACATCACAGGTTACAGCCGATTTTCTGGCCAATGCGAAAAAGAAGTTCGGTGATTTTTCTTTTGATGTGACGCTGGGAACAACGCTAAAAGACAATACATACAAGCGTCAGTATCTGATCGCTAATTCCCTTATCATTCCTGATTTTTTTAATATAAGCAATGTGCAGGGGGTACCCCAGTATAATGAAAAGCTGACGCAGCGCCGCCTGATCGGTATCTATGGCGACCTTACTGTAGGCTATAAAAACTGGTTATTTCTGAACTTAACAGGCAGAAAAGATTATAATTCGCTCCTCAGCAAGGCAAACAGGTCTTATTTTTATCCTCAGGCAAACCTTGGTTTTGTTTTTACGGATGCCCTTCCTTTTTTAAAGGATAATTCCATACTTACCTATGGAAAAGTTTCAGGGAGTCTGACCCAGGTTTACCAGGTAGGTATAGATGAATACAGCCTCCTGAATTATTATACCCTGGGCAGAGGATTTCCATATGGCTCCCAGACAGGTTATGGACAATCGTTCAGAACACTGGATCCAAATCTTAAACCAGAACAGACCGTAGCCAGAGAAATTGACCTTGAGTTAGGATTTCTTGACAACAGGATCAATTTTAAAGGAGCTTATTATAAGGAAAATACAAAAAATCAGACCTTGCCTGTAGATATTTCTGCTTCTACAGGTTTTACAAGTGCCCAGATTAATACAGGGGAGGTTGAAAATCATGGACTCGAACTGGATCTGAATGTGGCTCCGGTAGTAAGTCTGAACAATGGATTCAGGTGGAATGTAGGGATGAACCTGAGTATTGTCCAGAACAAGGTATTGTCTTTATATAAAGGCCTGAACCAGCTTGCTGTTCAGAATACCCTTGGTTCAGCCTTTAATGGAAATACGGATGTTTATGCTGTGGTAGGTTCTCCTTATCCCATCATTAAAACCCCTGATTTTCTACGTGATAAACAGGGTCATGTGATCGTAGATGGAAGCACAGGTTTGCCCAGCATTGATCCAACGCTTAAGGCAGTCGGCCAGTCGAACCCCAAGTACAGACTTGGCCTGAATACTTCCGTTGTTTTTATGGGATTTACCCTGGCTGCTACTGCAGAATACAGGGCAGGAAACGTGATTCTGAACGGGGTAGGGCAGTCACTTGACTTTGGAGGTACGGATGCACATTCCACGCAGAACGGACGTCAGCGTTTTGTATGGCCTAATTCAGTGCTGCAGAATACGGATGGAACATTTAGCCCAAATAAGAACATTACAGTGAATGAAGGCTCCTGGAATCTATGGTCAGGAGTACTGAATTCAACAGGGGCTGCAGGTACCCCTTATGTAACCAGTGCTGCTTTCTGGAAATTAAGAGAGTTATCTCTGAGCTACCAGGTTCCCCAGAAATTTCTGGATCAAACCAAATTTATTAAAAGAGCTTCTATCGGGCTGGTAGGCCGTAATCTTTTAATGTGGAGACCCAAGTCAAATACATTTACCGATCCTGAATTCAGCGAAGACAATGGAAATGCAACGGGTCTGACAACAACAAACCAGTCACCACCAACCCGTCTTTACGGAATTACTGCTACTGTAAGCTTTTAATTTAAAACCGATGCTGTTATGAAACGAATTATAATATATATGCTCATTTCTATAAGTTTTTTTGCCTCTTCATGCAAAAAATACCTCGATGTGAATAGTCCAAATCCTAATAATCCAATATCTGTCACTCCTGCTCTATTACTGCCCGGAGCATTAAATGCTACAGTGACTATTATGACGGCATCTGCCGTGCCAAATGATACAGATGCGCCATCACTGACTTTTGATTTTCTGGGATGGTGGATGGGTTACTGGGTGGTGTCCGGAACTTTTGTGCCTCCGACAGTCGATGTGCAATATGCAGAGCCTAATACGTACAAGCAGGAATTATGGGCAAGCCTTTATCATAATATCAATGACTATAAAAATATAGGGAATGCGGGCGTTGCAACCGGCCAGTCTTTTTATACGGGAGTTGCAAAGATCATGGAGGCCTATGACTTTCAGACGCTGGTTGATCTATGGGGAAATGTGCCCTATAAACAGGCATTGAATGGTACCAGCCTTCTGCTTCCGAAATATGATGATGCCCAGGCAATTTATGCCAGTTTGCTCTTAAAAGTTGACTCTGGTATTGCACTCATAAAGTCAGATGCTGTGACCAACCCAGGGGCTAATGATATCATGTTTGCTGGTGACCATGGAAAATGGGTTCGCTTTGCCAATACCGTAAAATTAAGAATGCTGATTCGTCAGTCGCAGGTAACTGGAATTCAGGCAGCTGTCACTACTGAGCTTGGAAAAGCAGGAGCAGACGGATATCTGAAAGCTGGTGAAGGAGCGTATGTAAACCCGGGTTATCAGAATTCACAGTACAAGCAAAATCCCTTCTGGGCCGAATATGGGTATACGGTAAGTCTGTCACCCTCTGGGAATAATCAGTATTACAGGGCTGCACTTTTCGGACTGAACTTTTATCAGACCAGGAATGACCCAAGGCTGGGGTATTTTTACTCCCCAAATAATACTCCATCCGCAACCGTTGCACCCACCTACCTGGGTGGTACATTCGGAGCACAGGGAGTGCCCAGTGAATCCGGTATTGGGGGTAATGGGGCTGACGGGAATGGCACTATACAGGATGCAACCAAGCCTGTTCCTTCAGGAGTGCTACAGGGTTCTGGATTTAGTGCTGTATTAATCTCTTCTTTTGAGAACCAGTTCCTGCTGGCCGAAGCTGCTTATCGTGGGTGGATCACCGGTGACCCCCAGGCTTATTATAATGAGGCAATAACGGAATCTTTCCAGTTCCTGAACGTGGCAAATGCAACAACTGCTGCTGCAACTTATTACTCACAGCCAATAAAAGATGTCAGTTATGCAGCAAGCCCAAACAAGCTCGAGGCGATCATCACGCAGAAATGGGCTTCCTTGAATGCGATATCCATGTTGGAAGCTTACAACGATTACAGGAGACTAGGATATCCGTTAAATCTACCCCAGTCACCCCAGGCCACTCATGCCATTCCAAGAAGGTTGCTCTATCCACAGACAGAGCAGTCTACAAATGCTGCCAATGTAGCCTCCCAGCCTACAAAGATTTTTTGGGATCCGCTGAGTCATTAAATCGCTAAGGTGTAATTCAAAATTACTTGCAAAACTTACCTGGATTTGATCATTATCCTCTAAAGAATAATAGACATGAAAAAATATTTAAACGGCGCACTCATTCTTCTCCCTCTTGTAATGGCATGGGGGCTTGGTTCCTGCCTGAAAGATCCGGGGAGGCTTGATTTCTCGGGAAGCGGCCCGGTCATTGAGTTCCCACAACCCTATACACAGGCAGGGAAAAATTTAAGAATTCTTAACCCTCAGGTTCTGAGTACTCCGCAGGTTTATCCATTTGACCTGAACCTGGCCTCACCCAATGTATTGCCCTATGACGTCGTGGCTACTGTAGGTGTTGATCCGAACGGAATTAAGGCTTTTACAGCTATGCAGCAGGCAGCAGGTGACAGTACTGTATATACAGTTCCTCCATCATCTTCTTTTACCATCACACCTACCCAGGTCATTATACATAAGGGTACCAGGATCGACTCACTGGCATTGTCCATTACCACAGCAGGTCTGGACCTAACACAGGCCTATATTATTCCGCTAATAATCACTGCCGTAACCCCGGCTAATGTAGTGATCAGCGGTAACTTTGGCAGGCAGTATGTGAAAGTAGCGCCTAAGAATCAATATGACGGTGTTTATTCAGAAGTAGGCATCTTTACCCGTCTTGGCGTCGCCAGGGCTATTGAGGCAGCCTCACCCACCAAGAATCTGTCAACGGTAAACGGAAATACAGTAGCTACCTATCTGGCAGATATCACCAGTGATCCGATTACTCTGACGATTAATGCCGATAATTCGGTAACTGTTACCGGTCAGGGGAATACGCCGGCATTGGCCTTTCCTGGACCCAATACCTACGATCCGGCAAAGAAAGTTCTCACCCTTAATTATTCTTATGGTGCAGGGAGCCGTACGGGTACGGAGACTTTAACTTATTCGGGACCAAGACCCTGAAATTATGCTTAAAATGTTCTGATAAATATTTCATCAAAATAACTCTATTTTCATAACAAAAGCACTGGTATAATTCCATACTAGTGCTTTTGCCTCTCGCTTTAGTTCTATGCAAATTGTTTCGTAAATAAAATTTAAAGTTATTTATGTAATAATTGTGTTATTTATGTAATAATTGTGTTTGTTATGCAACAAAATATTTACATTCGCTTATGCTAATAAGTCTTAGGGCCGGTACAACAATTTCACACCGGTTATTATATTCTTTGCAAGAGTACATCTATAAAGCCTTTATACCCGAATGTAAGAGCCTTGTGACATATGTATTCTGGTTTAAATAATGATCCGAAGTTTTTAAGTAGATTATCCCCGGGCCCTGGTTGCGAAAGTTTCCAGGGCTTTTTTTGTTTCTTTTAGGGTATCACTAATGCTATAATTTTATTGCGTTATCAGTAATTAAGTTACAGTTATACATAGTTCTTAATAATTTGATTTAAGTAGTTTTAGCTTAAATACAATTATATGAATAAAGATATAACCTGGAAATGGCTTTTGCTTATATTCTTCCTTTTTCCACTTTTAACCTATGCTCAGAATTTAACCGTTAGAGGAGTTATTATAGATCATTCTACCGGCCAGCCTCTAGCGGGGGTCGGAATATCGGTCATAGGAACTTCCATTGGCGTTCAGTCTGGCCAGGAGGGCCAGTTCTCCATTCCGGCCCCTTCAACTGCGCGCCTGAGAATTTCTTTTCTGGGCTATAAGTCTGTTGAGGTTGCCCTTAACGGTAGATCATCACTGACGCTCAGTCTGGATCCAGCAACCCGGGAACTTGAAGAGACGGTTGTTGTTGGCTATTCTACCCAGAAAAAATCAAGTCTTACCGGCGCGCTCTCTATAGTTTCAGGAAAGATAATCGCAAACGAGGCAAACCCCAATGTAACCCAGCTCTTACAGGGGAAGGCTGCCGGTGTGCAGGTAACGGCACAGAATGGTCAGCCCGGGCAGAATGCCTTTATCAGGATCCGCGGAGTCGGTTCTTTCAGAACCTCTGATCATGCCCAGGACCCCTTGTTTGTCATTGACGGGGTACCTTCTGGAAATGTTGAATACAATGCCCTGAACCCAAATGATATCGAAACAATTACCGTATTGAAAGATGCCAGTTCTTCTGCCATTTACGGATCACGTGGGGCAAACGGGGTGGTGCAGATTACAACTAAGCATGGAAAAAAAGGTGATGCATCCATCACCTTCAACACGCAGGAAGGCCTTCAATCTATTATTCCACTAAATTTTGGGCTTATGAACACCGATCAGAAGCTTCAGTATGAATATGATCTTCATTATACCAATCAATACCTGACTGCCCTGCTGCAGAATACCAAATACAATGGTGCTGATATTCAGTCTATACCAAAGGATGTGCTTGCCACTCAATATGCACTTCTGAAAAAAGGCAATACCAGCTGGCCAGGCCGGATCTTCAAACGTGCACCTTTCGTGAAGAACGAAATTACCCTGAGCGGCCAGTCTGATAAGATCAGCTATTATATCGCTTTAAACCAGACCCTTCAAAAAGGTACTCTTGTAGGGTCTGACTTCAGGCAGCTTTCAGGAAGGCTTAATGTGGAATATAATCCCAAGCCCTGGCTTATTCTTGGAACGAACGAGAATATCTCTTCTGCTGACCAGCACCTGATCCGTGACCGGAACAATGCACAGAATCCAACCTATGTCGCCTATCAGACGAATATGTATGAGCCGGTCTATCTTTCAGATGGATCCTTTAATTACACGACTTCCGGCTTTCCGGTGCTGGAGGCGATTAAAAATAACCCTGAGCTTACGCATACTGTCAATTCCCAGGGGAATATGTACGTGATCTTCAAGCCTGTTAAAAATCTACAGGTAAAATCTTCGCTGGGACTTAATTACACCAATTTTACCAGGGAAAGTTTCATCAAGCCTGGCTCTGTGCTTGACCAGTATGTGGGTGACCCCAATGCTCCAGGGAGTAAAACTGATAATGGGCGAAATACTTTTAATTATGTGTTGACCAATACTGCCCAGTATGATTTTAAGTTCGGGCAGGATCATAATTTTTCTATCCTGGCCGGTCAGGAATGGACAAAGGAAAAATTTTATTCTTATATCCTGGGTTCAAAGGGGTATGCTTCGGGAAACCTGTCAACCCAGGATAATTCATCCACCCCACTGACTACATCTACCAGCCGGGAAGACTGGGCAATCGGATCTCTATTTACCCGGCTTACCTATAATTATCAGCAAAAGTATTTTCTGGACGGATCATTCAGAAGGGATGGTTCCTCGAGGTTTGGATCGGCCAGGACCTATGGAAATTTCTACTCGGTAGGCGGAGCCTGGGATCTGGCAAAAGAAGGTTTTCTGAACAGCGCTACATTTGTCAACCAGCTTAAACTAAGGGCTAGTATAGGTACCTCCGGAAATCAGAATCTTCAGAACTATCCATGGCAGGGCCTGTATAAATATGGCTCATATAATAATCAGAGTGCCTCTTTTCCTAACCAACTGGCAAATATAAACCTGACATGGGAAAAACAGCGTGCCCTTACAGCCGGCCTTGATTTTGCTTTCTTCAATTCTGCCTTATCAGGTAGTGTAGATATATATAACCAGCGCAGGAACGGCCTTTTACAAAATGTACCGATCTCTTCTACTGTCGGTTTCGCAAGTATTGCAAAAAATCTGGGAGCTTTAACCAATAAAGGTGTAGAGATAGCCCTTTCCTATGATGTCATACATACAAAAGAGTTCAGGTTAAACCTTTTTGAAAACTCGAGTTTTAACCAGAACAGGGTCACCAAAATTACCGGGTCTTCAAGTGACAGCCTGCCTGTTCCTCAATCAAATGGGTTAACGGCCATCGCCGTAGGCCAACCCCTGAATGTATTCTATGTTTCGCGATGGGCAGGTGTTGACCCTGCTACAGGTAACCCTCAATATCTGGACAAAAACGGAAAGCTTACCCAGAATTATTCCTCAGGTAATGCGGTGATTCTGAAAGGTAAATCACCGATCCCTAAGTATTTCGGAACCTTTGGTCTGGAGACCAGTTATAAAGGTCTGACTTTACGGGCATCTGCTTATTATTCAGGCGGTAATTTCATCAATAACCAGATCTATCAGGATCTGAATACGGATGGGTCAAATATTGGAAATAACCAGGGTGTCAGTGCGCTGAGCTACTGGAAAAAGCCGGGTGATATTGTTTCAAATCCCAAACCGGTGGCTTTGCAGCCAACTCCTTATATCAATACAACCGACCGGTGGATCCAGAATGGAAATTTTATCAGGCTTCGTGATATAACCCTTTCTTATACAGTGCCGAAAGATATTACCAGGAAATTTAAATGCGAAAATCTGCGTGTCTATGTCACGGGATATAACCTGTTAACCTACAGGCCGCATTATAAAGGAGACCCGGAAGTAGGGATAGGTTCAGGGGAAACAGACCAGAACTCAAACGGGATTTACTCTGCCTATTCTTATCCCAACTACAGATCATTCAGTGTAGGGGCAAGCCTCAGTTTTTAATTATCGTCCAGACTCTCAGAACATGAAACCAATCTATAAATTTAACAGTACTTTTAAACTTGCAACCGTACTGCTCCTAAGCTTTCTAACGGGGTGTAAAAAGGAGTTAAAGCTTCTGCCTTATAACCAGGTCCCTGTAGAACAGGCATTCACCACTAAAAGTGATTTTGACAATGCCATGCGCGGCGTTTACAGGATGATGCTGGCCCCTCGTGCAAATGAAGTTTATTCAAGCTTTTACGGAGGGGCAGATGGATTTGGATTTGTAGCAGGTCCGGATATTCTATCAGATAACCTGACCCAGTTTTCTCTGGGCCGTTTATCTGGCTCAAGTTTTCATAGTTTCCAGCTCTCGGGTACAAATACAACCTATTTTTTTCAGGATGGATATGCCATCATCAGGGCAGCAAATGCTATTCTTGATAATATTGGGAATCTGGGCAAAGACCCGTCGGCTGCAGATTTCAGAGGTCAGGCGCTGGCAGTAAGGGGCCTTGTTTATTTTGACCTGATGCGTTTGTTTGCAAAGACTCCTGCAAATGCGGGCCCTGCAGATCTGGGTGTACCCATTGTATTGAAGGTAACGGGGTCTGAGGACCGCCCTAAAAGAGATCCTGTACCTGCAGTATATGCACAGATCGAATCAGATCTGAAAGCTGCGGCCACGCTGGTCAATGCATCTAACCCACCTGAGGTCATGAACAGGGCTGCTGTCTTTGGATTACTGTCAAGGCTTTATCTTTACGAAGTAAAATATCCACAGTCAGTAATTGCAGCAGACAGTTCACTTGCCCTGAATCCAGATCCTGCATCCATTAATGCCTTTCCATCCATCTGGAATGATGTCTCAGATGCAGGGGTTTTGTTCAAACTTAAAGTTACTGCCACAACTCTGGATAATAATACCAATACAATTACTGTAGGTGTGGGCTATGGTCAGACCTCAGGTCAGGGTGATAAAGCTGAATTTGTACCGGCCTTTAATTTTGCTTCGCTGTTCCAGCCTTCTGACATCAGAAGGCCTACGTATTTCAGGCATGGCTTCTTTTCGGGTGATTCAATTCTTTATGTTATTAAGTATGCTGGTAAGGCAGCTGGCAATCAGAGTCTGGTAGATGTGAAACTGATCCGGGTAGGAGAGGTCTTGTTGAACAAAGCAGAGTCATCATACCGGGCAGGTGATCAGGTAACAGCTTTGATGGCCCTTGATGCCCTCCGTTCAAACCGGTATGCTCCTTTTGTGTCGGGAATGGAAACGGGCCAGGCATTGTTAAATGCGATTTTACTCCAGCGCCGGCTGGAACTTGCTTTTGAGGGAGACCGGTTTTTTGATCTGAAGCGATTGAACCTCCCTGTAACCAGAAGTACGGTAAATGGTGATATACTCAATGGTAAAGGAACACCTGATGTGGTTACAAGCTTACCTGCCGGCGATCCCAGATTTCAACTCCCTATTGATAACAATAGTCTGAATGCAAATACAAATCTGAAACAGAATCCGGGATATTAAGCAATAATTGAACTAAGCGTAGTCGAAACCCCCTTTGTTTTAAGGAAACAAGGGGGGTTTTTATTTAAAAAACTTCTTTAACTGTAAGTTATGATTTAAAGCTGACTGAAAATATAGAAACCATTTAATTAAACGGTATGTAATACCATATTAGGAATATAAGGAGTTCTAAATTACTTAAATTACTTAATCTTTAAGAATAACTAATGATTTAAGAATAGGATTAAGGGTTTTTATATCAAAAACATCAATTGTATCAAAAATAATACTGTAATTATAATATTTCAATTATTCTTATTACTTAGTTTAGTTAATTAAACTAAACAAGTGTAATATGGATAGATTTTTACAAAGGAAATGGTTATTGTTTATAGCCTTATTATTTCCAGTTCTCGCTTTTTCGCAAAATATACCGGTCAACGGGGTTGTTACCGATTATTCCAATGGTCAGGTGATTGCTGGAGTAGGAATACAGGTTATTGGTACTTCAAATGGGGTTCAGACAAATGCAAATGGTCAGTTCTCTATTTCTGCACCTGCGGCTTCAAAGATCCGTGTTTCATTCCTTGGTTATAAATCAGTAGATGTTCCTCTTACCGGAAAATCTTTTTTAAACCTAAGTCTCTATCCAACAACAAAGGAACTTGAAGAAACAGTAGTTGTAGGTTATTCAACTCAGAAAAAGTCAAGTTTAACAGGAGCCCTTACCATCATTTCAGGGAAGACCATTGCAAACCAGGCCAATGCCAACGTGACCCAGCTTTTACAGGGTAAGGCAGCCGGTGTGCAGGTAACTGCTGTGAATGGTCAGCCAGGTGCGAATGCCTTTATCCGCATAAGAGGTGTTGGTTCTTTCAGAACAGGAAGTGGAGCTCAGGATCCTTTATTTGTCATTGACGGAGTTCCTTCAGGAACGATTCAGTACAATGCCCTGAATCCAAATGATATTGAAACGATTACTGTACTTAAGGACGCCAGTTCTTCAGCTATCTATGGCTCAAGAGGAGCAAATGGGGTGGTTCAGATCACGACCAAACATGGCCGGAAAGGCGATGCCGTAGTGACCTTCAGTTCCCAGTTTGGTGAGCAGTCGATCATTCCGTTGAATTTTGCCTTAATGAATGCAGATCAGAAATTAGGCTATGAGTATGACCTTAACTATACCAATTCATACCTGGCTGGTTTACTTTCAACAACCCAATATAAGGGAGTTCCGATTCAAAACATTCCTAAGGATGTACTGGCTACCCAATATGCATTGCTTAAATCAAAAGGTACCAGCTGGCAGGGACAGATGTTTAAGCGCTCTCCATTTGTAAAGAATGAGATCTCTTTAAGCGGAACATCTGATAAGATCAGCTATTACTTTGGCTTAAACCAGACCTTCCAGAAAGGTGTTCTTGTTGGTTCAGACTTCAAACAACTGGCAGGCCGCCTGAATGTGGAGTATAACCCTAAGACCTGGTTTACTCTGGGAACGAACGAGAATATTTCCTCTGTTGATCAGCACCTGATCAGAGACAGGAACAATGTTCAGAATCCAACTCAGGTAGGTTACCGTACCAATGAGTATGAGCCAGTCTATAATGCAGATGGTAATTATAACAGAACCGTTCAGGGCTTTTCAGTACTTGAAGCCATAAAGAACAATCCAGAGCTGACACATTCTGTTAGTTCTCTTGGAAATATCTATATGGTTTTCAGGCCAATGAAAAATCTGCAGTTGAAATCTACGATGGGTCTGAATTACATTAACTATACCCGTTCATCCTTTAT